>JAJYAX010000086.1:0-5897 GCA_021779275.1 Deltaproteobacteria bacterium
GCCGGGAGATGGCCGGCCATTGATTGAGTCTGCGGCCCGCTATTTCTTTTTGTCCCCTCTGGGCAGGAGAAATGAGGCGACAAAACCCACTGAATAAACGCCTGCGACAACCAGGCCGATCATCCCGATAGTCCCGAGAATTCCAGGCTGCCTGGAAATACGATCCGCCAGGATTAGAATCGAGGAGCCGACAATGAGAGCGGAGATGATCATGGCCATCCCCATCATCCGGCTGGAGAGGTCTATCTTGTCGGCCAGATGCTCTATCCGCTTGAGTTCCAGGTTCAGCGTAAAGCTGCTGTGGCGGATATAATCCAGGAATCGCTGTATGTCAACGGGCGCGCCTTCCAGGAGTTCCAGGTAGCCGGTCAGCGATTTCCAGGCCCGGTTTTTCAGGGCCTTGATCCCGTATCTTTGGGAGATAATCTCCTGTATCCGCGGTTCGACATGCGAGAGGACATCAAAGGACGGGTCGAAATACTCAGCCACCCCTTCGATGATGGTCAGCGCCTTGGTCAGCAGCAACAGGTCGCCCGGACATTTTATGCGGAATCGCTGCAGCATGCTGAAAAAATCCGAGAGCAGGGTGGCGATGTTGAGTTTCTGGAGATCGGTGTCCTGGATCTGGCCGACCAGGTGCTGGAGCTCGGAGCGGAACTCCCGCCGGCTGACAAGTGCCGGGTCCGCGTCGGTGAGCTCGATGACCACGCGGCAGAGACGATCAATATCGCCCCTGATGACGCCTGCGACCAGGTCGATCAACTGATCGCCGGTCCTCTTGTCCAGTTGCCCGGTCATGCCGCAATCGATAAAACAGAGCGTGTTGTCGGGCAGCAGGAAGATGTTGCCGGGATGGGGGTCGGCATGGAAAAAACCGAGGTACAGGCATTGCTTGAATACCGCATCCGTCCCGTGGATGACAATGGCCCGCCGGTCGGCGGCGGACAGTTCTGCAGGCGTTATGGTGGAGAGCAGGCGGCCTTTGATCTCTTCCAGGGTCAGGACATTCCGGGTCGTCGCCTCCCAGTAGACCTTGGGAAAACGGGTGCCGGCGTCGTCTTCAAACGAACGGCGGAGCCTGTCGGTGGCCTGTCCCTCGTAGATGAGATTGACCTCTTTTAAGAGTTCTCTGGAAAATTCCCTGGCGACCGCAACCGGACTGTAGCCGAGGTTGGAGAAATACTGCTCGACAAACTGCGCCAGACTTTCCACCAGGGCCATATCCTCCTCGATGAGCTGGCGATTTCCCGGCTTCAGGACCTTGATCACAACCTCCTGACCGTCACTGAGCGTAGCTTGATGGACCTGAGCCATGGAGGCTGCGGCTATGGCCTGTTCGTTGATGGAGGAAAAGAGCAGTTCCAGGCGACCGGGGAACTCGGCCGCCAGGACCTTGTGGATGTCAGGGAAGGGGACCTGGGTGCAGTTGTCCCGCAGCTTCTTGAATTCTTCCGCCCATTCCGGCGGGATCAGATCGGGCCGGGTCGACAGGATCTGGCCCAGCTTGATGAAGGTCGGCCCCAGTTCTTCCAGCGCCATCCGTATCCGCACGGACCGTGAAAGGTGCACTGCTGGGCCATTTGCCTGTGCGGTTGCATCCTCCTCCTTTCTGAAGTCAAGCAACCGGGCGAGGCCGGTATCGACAACGACCTGACGGAATCCGAACTTGGTCAGCACCTTGATGATGTCGGCCAGACGTTTGGTGTTCTGAATAGTCCGCTTGATGGAGGTGATCTTCATGGGCAGGAATACCAGGGAATGGTCACAGGCGGCGCAGGTCAAGATCCGGCTGTCTTGACCACGACAGGAGCAGGATCTCCTTCAATGCCGCACGGACCTCTTGCAAGGGCGGGATCTCGGGGATGACCGGCAGGAGTTCATCAACCGGGTCCGGCGGATGCAGCCGCAGCTTATCATCGAGACGGCAGCAAGGATTCGGCTCCTGCGCCGTCTCAAGCAATCCGCTGTCCCCTGCCGAGGCTCTGTCGAGGCCGCGCAGGAACTGCATTATGCCGCTGATGTCGTTCTTTCGGTAGAAGAGGTTGATCTGCTCCCGGAGGGTGTCGTGATCCTCGGTGAGCCGGCAGAGCGCGGACCTGTAGTCGATGATATGGTCGTGCAGGAGTGCATAGGAATCGAAAAACATATTTTTAAAGCACGACCACCTCGTCAAGCCGCGGATCTTCCGGCCGCGGAAGACGTTTTCCCGCAGGGTCCGGCATTTGTTTATTGAACAATCAAAGAACAATCTTTCGGAGAGACCGGAGACCTTAAAAAATCTGGAGATCAGATCGTCATCCTGCAGGAGGGTGTAGATCCTGACCAGATCGGTCCCGATGCTGTCTTCCAGGGAGAGGGACAGGGCGATGATCTTTTGTTTGTAGAGCTGGGTGTCTTCCTCAATGATCTTCCGAAAGCCGAAGTAGCGGTCGGCGATCTCTTTTTTTACCTCGAAGGTCAGAATATTGCACAGGTCTTCCACATCCTACCTCTTGTGTTCGCAATCAGGGCGCCGGCCCCGGCTGGGGAGAAGGGGTTCCGATTACGTATTGTCTGGCAGACGGATCGCAGGCTTATTATAGTGCCTTTAGGCAAGAGAATCATCCATCTTTTTCATGGTCGGACACATGGCATACTCGGAAACACGGGAAGAGATTTCGGCGCTGGTTAAAGAACGGGCCGATATCGTACAGATTATCGGTGAGTGTGTGGACCTGAAACGCAGCGGTGTGCGCTATCTGGGCCTCTGCCCCTTCCATGGTGAAAAGACCCCGTCCTTTTCGGTTCATTCCGGACAGCAGTTTTTTCATTGCTTCGGTTGTGGTGAATCAGGAGACGTCTTTTCCTTCATGATGAAGTACTACAACCTGGATTTTCAGGGGGCCTTGAAAGAGCTGGCCCGCCGGTACCAGATTGACCTGCCTGAAAAACCGGTCTCTCCTGAAGAACAGAGAAAAAAGCAGCTCCGTCAGCTCATCTACCGGGTCAATGAAAAGGGGGCGGAAACCTATCGCCGGTACCTGACGCAGGCCCCGGAGGCAGCCCCGGCCCGGGCTTATCTGCAGAAAAGGGCTATTTCGGCGGAGATCCAGGAAAAATTCGGTATAGGTTATGCGCCTGCAGTGGAGGCGGCAGGCTGGGATTTTCTCGGCAGGCAGCTTGGCCGGGAGGAACGGGAGGCTGCTGTCGAGGCCGGTCTTCTGGTGAAAAAGGAGGGAGGCGGTGTCTATGACCGTTTCCGTGACCGTATTCTTTTCCCGATCTTTGAGAGCGACGGCCGCATAGCCGGTTTCGGGGGGCGCATAATCGGTGAAGGTCAGCCGAAGTATATGAATTCTCCGGAAAGTCCGGTTTTCAATAAGAGTAGATTGCTCTTGGGCCTTTATCAACAGCAGGAGGCCATTCGGCAGCGCCGCCGGGCGGTCCTGGTGGAAGGCAATTTTGATATGATCTCGCTTGTGGCCAACGGGTGCGATAATGTGGTGGCGCCGCTGGGAACCGCACTCACCAAGCCTCAGATCCGGATATTGAAACACCTCGCGGATACGGTCATTCTCCTGTTTGACGGCGATGCCGCCGGCATGAAGGCGGCCATCCGTTCCGTTCCCCTTTTTCTGGCCGAGCAGATGGAGGGAAGGGTCGCCCTGCTGCCGTCCGGTCATGACCCGGATACCTTTATTCGGGAAAAAGGGGTAGGCGCACTCAACGCTCTTCTCGACCGTTCCGAGCCCCTGGCTGAGTTTATCTTCACCCAGCTGGTCAGCGAGCATGGAATGACCCTGACCGGAAAGAGCAGGATTATCGATGAGCTGCGACCCCTGGTGCAGGCTGCGGAATCTCCCCTGCAGCGTTCCGTGGTCATAGCTCATTTCGGCGAGAAACTGGGGATTTCGGCTGAGCAGCTTGTCGCATCATTGGCGGGTGAAAGAGCGGCTGGTCCGCCTGTTGCCGCCCCTGTCGTTCCAAAGAAGGCCTCACCACTGACTCCCGCCCAGAAACGTCTGGCGGGTTTTCTGGTTATGTATCCCCTGGCCCTGCCCCGGTTGGAGGAGGCGGGTATCCGGGAATATCTGACCGGCGGGATCGGAGAGGTACTCTTTTTACAGATCCGATCCCTGCTGGAAAGAGGCGGGGATCTGCAGCCGGAGGATCTGTTGACTGTCCTGCCGGACGGGGCGGAGCGCGATTTCGTCACCGAAATGCTGTTGAAGGCCCCGTCGCTGAACCAGCACAACCCTGAAGGAGATGGCCTGGAGGGTGAGATTGCTGAATTGATGGAGTGGCTGCGGCTGGAGCAGTTGAAGGGGTTGTCTGGGGAATTGCTCCAACAAATCAACGCTATGCAGCGTGATTGTGATCCGGCGGCCCTGGAGGTCCTGCTGCAGCGGAAGCAGAAGGTGGACAGAGAACTGAGGGGGATAATCGACTGACGCATTCTTTGATCCGGAAAATTTGCTTTTCAGGTAAATTTTTCAAGAGGTTATTGAATAAAAAATTAAATTTGCTATAGTGTAGAGTCGATAAAAGCAGAAGTCGGAGATGCAGGGGATGCAATTTGCGCTTTCGAAGGCATGCGGACAGTCGGAAAAAATGATGAAAGGGGATATCATGGCCGTAAACAAGAAGAATGGGTCGGAATATACTGAATTCACAGGCAGTGATGAGCTATATCCGGTTGATGAAGGGTCTTCTGTTGATGAATTGACCGGAATTATTGATTTTAATCAGTACGGATCAGCGGATCAGGATGGCCATGAGGAGGGGAGAATTCCCAAAATTGCGGATAGGCGCAGTGATGTGTTCAGTGATCGCAGAAAAATTGATCGCAGGAGCCCGGCGCGGAGTTCGGACAAACAGGGTAAGCAATCCATTGATCCCATGAATATCTATCTGCGGGAGATGGGGACCCTCACCCTGCTCAGCCACGAAGAAGAGCTTAAGCTGGCGAGGATGATGGAGGAGGGAAAACGCAGGGTGCAGGACGCTGTCCTTTCAACCCCTCTTGCGCTGCCGGCGATCAGGGAAATTGCAGACGAGCTGAAAAACGGACAGCGGAAGATCTACGATGTGGTCCTGGGGATTCCTGATGGTCAGACAGGCGCGATCGACCAGGAATATCAGGATTTTCAGGAGAGAGTCGGGAAAGCGGTGCAGCTGGATGAGCAGCGAGAGGCATTGCGCAGACAGTTCTACTCCCTGGAGGATGGTTCCCCTGAGGCTGACGGGGTGTGTCAGAAAATTATTGACCTCGGCAGGGATATTTCCCAACTGTTCCAGGACAAGTCTCTCTGCTTAAGTTGTATCAATACCGTGGCCTTCGGTCTGGAGGAACTGTCGCAACGATTCCGCCAGGTCCTTGTGGATGTCATGCAGGGGTATAAGCTGGCCATGAAGGACATGGATAAGGACTTCAGCCCCCTGGTGATTGAACGCAAGGTCAACCGGCAACTGCAGGACGAGGCCGCCATCGACCATCAGACCCTGAAGGATGTCCTGCACGAAATCGAGACCGGAAGGGATATGGCGCGGCATGCGAAGGAATCTCTCGTCCGGGCGAACCTCCGTCTTGTGATCTCGATCTCGAAGAAGTTTGTCAATCGGGGGCTGCAGTTTTCGGATCTGATCCAGGAGGGGAACATCGGTCTGATGAAGGCGGTGGAAAAATTCGATTATCACCGCGGCTACAAGTTCAGCACCTATGCCACATGGTGGATCAGGCAATCCATCACACGGGGGATTGCCGATCAGGGCAGGACGATCCGGGTGCCAGTGCACATGGTGGATCGCATCCGCCAGCTGTATAAATTGACCCACGAGTTGGAGCAAAACCTGGGCCGCATGCCCACCAGTGAAGAACTGGCAGAGAAGCTTGAAGTGCCGACTTCGAAGGTCGAATG
>JAJYAX010000086.1:5907-6749 GCA_021779275.1 Deltaproteobacteria bacterium
GGACGATCCGTCTCCCCGTTCATATGATTGAAACCATTAACCGTCTGCTCAGGGTCTCGAAGGATTTTCTCATCGAAGAGCATCGTGAGCCGACCCCCGAGGAGATGGCGGAGCATCTGGGGACTGAGGTCGGTAAGGTTAAGCTGGCCCTGAAGATCGCCAAGGACGCGATATCTCTGGATACGCCGGTAGGAGACGATGGCGAGACGTTCCTCGGCGATTTTATTGAAGATGCAAGCCGGGTCGGCCCGCATGAGGCCTCCATGGTGGAAAGTCTGCGTGAATGCCTGAGTCAGGTGATGTCCTCACTCTCGCCGCGGGAGGCGAAGGTCCTGAGGATGCGCTATGGTATTAATCTGGACTGTGATCACACCCTGGAGGAGGTGGGGCGGTGTTTTGCCGTGACCAGGGAGCGTATCCGGCAGATCGAGGCGCAGGCTATTCAAAAGTTGAAACATCCTTCCAGGATTGAAGAGCTGCGGGTGTTCATGGTCGACAGATAATCCCGGTGTCCGCAGCATTTTCACCGATTCCTCTCCAGGGTTCTCCGGATACCTGCCGGATAGCGGTCAGCGTACCTTTTCTTCGGGACTGCCGGTAAGGGGCTGTCAGCCGGCCGGTAAAGAGACCTGTTGTGATAGCCTTCGTTTTTCATCTGATTGGATCACGACCTCATCCGCTCATAAAACTGCTCCTGTGTAAGAGAAGGTGACGGTATGGCTGAAATTCTTGATTGGGTGAGTCTGACGCTCGCCCCGGGCCTGGGTGTTTCAGGATACTGGCGCCTGGTGGATCACCTGGGAGGCCCGGAGCGGGTGCTGTCCGCCTCCCGGCAAGAGCTC
>JAJYAX010000087.1 GCA_021779275.1 Deltaproteobacteria bacterium
ATCAACGCCAACAGGGAGACGTGTAAGCATGCGAGATATTCTTGATCCTCTCATCCAGGCCCTGAGACAGGGCCTGCCCGTTGTTCTGGGTGCAATCGTGCGCAGCGAGGGTTCAGCGCCCCGGGCATCAGGGGCACGGATACTGATCCTGGCCGACGGCGGCCTGTCCGGAAGCGTCGGAGGCGGGGCGCTGGAAGGGGCCTGCCAGGCCAAGGCACAGGAGCTTTTCCGGAACTCCTCTTCCTTTGCCGAGCTGCATTTCAACCTGAACGCCGCTGCCGCAGCCGATGCGGGCATGCTCTGCGGAGGTTTTGTGACTGTGCTGCTGCAGCGGGTGGAGCCCGATCAGCTGGCAGTCTTCCAGCAGATGCACGATGACGCCCTCCGGGGTCTGCAGCCCATGCTCCTGACCGCCCTGCCCCAAAACGGCCTGCCACCCCGGCTGATGTATTTCGGCCCAGGAAACAACAACCTGCCCGCCGGGCTGCGGGAGGAAATTCTTCGCAAGGCCAGGAGGGCTCCCTTTCTCATCCAGCATGCCGGCGAGGAAATTTTCGTCGAGCCTCTGGTGCGCCCAGTAACCGTGCATCTGGTGGGGGCCGGCCATGTGGCCCTGGCCACCGCGCACCTTTCCTCCTTTTCCGGTTTTGAGGTTGTCGTCATGGACGACCGGGCCGAGTTCGCCAGCGCGGCCCGGTATCCGGAGGCCCGGGAGGTCCGGGTTCTCGAAACCTTTGCCAGGTGTCTTCACGATCTGGGACCGGAGGATTATGTGATCATCGTCACTCGCGGGCATCTGCATGACCGGGAGGTGTTGGCCCAGGCCCTGCGCACCGGGGCAGGCTACATCGGGATGATCGGCAGCCGCAGAAAACGGGATGCCATCTATGAGGCACTGCTCCATGAGGGCTTCAGCGAGGCGGATCTGGGCCGGGTGCACTGTCCCATTGGACTTGCCATCGGCGCCGACACCCCGGAGGAGATAGGACTCAGCATTGTGGCCGAACTCGTTCAGGTGCGCGCCGGTTTGAGCGCATGAATATCGGGGCGGTCCTTCTCGCCGCCGGCTATTCTTCGCGCATGGGGGCCTTTAAACCGCTCATGCAGCTGGGCGGACGGAGCCTGCTTGGGCATTGCGCCTCCCGCTTGCACCAGACGGGAATTCAAAGTATCGTGGTCGTGACCGGCTACAGGGCTCAAGAGGTGGAGGACGAGGCCGGTCGGCATGGTCTGCGGTGCATTTATAATCCGGACTATGATCGGGGTATGTTCTCCTCGGTCTGTGCCGGAATTCGCCGGATAACACCCGCCGATGGTTTTCTTGTGCTGCCGGTGGATATCCCGCTCGTCCGTCCAGACACAGTGGACCGCATGCGTGCAGCCTTTACCGGTAAAGCCGTATTGTATCCCTGTTTTAACCGGTTGCGCGGCCATCCTCCGCTGATCCCGGCAGCCCTGATCCCAGCCATTCTGAGCCATGACGGTCAAGGGGGGCTCAAGACCATGCTGGAGAGGCAGGAAGACCTTGATGTGTCTGTCTGGGATCACGGAATTCTTCTGGATGCGGACACACCGGAAGATTTTGCGGTGCTCACCCACCGGTTGTCCCGGCTCGATATCGGGGAACGGGCCGAAGCCCTGGCCCTGGCCACACTGACTCTTCCTCAGCAGGGCCTTTCGCATGGTCTGGCCGTGGCCCGGGTGGCTGAAGGGTTGGGCCGGGAGCTCAATAGACATGGCTACAGCCTGAATGAGGATCTCCTCCATAATGCCGCACTCCTGCACGATGTGGCGAAAGGCCGGCCACAACACGAGACTGCGGGGGCGGAGTTGCTCAGGGGCCTGGGCCTTGGACGACTGGCTGAAATCGTCGCCGTTCATCGGGATGCCCCGCCTCCGGTCTCCGGACGGCTTACGGAAAAAGAGATGGTCTGCCTTGCCGACAAGCTGATCCGCGGCTCAAAACGTATCACGGTGCGTCAGCGTTTCCAGGAAAAACTCGACCTCTATGCCGGTGACGCCGAGGCCTGCCTGGCTATCCGCCGTCGCCTGGCCAATGCCCAGGCTCTGCAGACCCTGGCCGAACGGATCACTGGGAAGGACATTGAAGAACTTCTCGATGCGGAACAGCGATTATGAGCACTGTCCATCTTCTTCGCCATGGTGAAATCATCCAGTCGCACCCGCGCCGTTTTGTCGGCCGGCAGGATCTCCCGCTGACGGATCGTGGCCGGGAACAGATGTCCCGCCTGGCGGATTACCTGGCCACCCGCTCCATCGCCAGGGTGCTCTGCAGCCCTCTTACCCGTTGTAGGGAAAGCGCAGGCATCCTCTGTTCGCGCCTGGGGGGCGCCCCCGAGCTGGCGCCTGATTTTTGCGAGATCTTTCTGGGGGACTGGGAGGGCCTGAGCGTGGACGAGGTCCGGGATCGGTTTCCCGGCTGTTTTGAGGCCCGGGGCCTGGACCTGGCTGGGTTTCGTCCTTCGGGTGGAGAGAGCTTTCATGATCTTCTCCACCGTACCTGGCCTGTCTTTGAAACCCTTGTGAAGGCAGCTGACGATGGGATGGCCATAGTGGCCCATGCCGGGGTAAACCGGGTGCTCCTGTGCCGTATTCTTGGTATGCCGCTGGAAAATCTCTTCCGGCTGGAACAGGATTACGGCTGTCTGAATATCGTGCATCATGACAGGTCCGGCTTCCGGGTGGAGACTATAAATTCCCTTCACTAGAGCCTGTCCGCAGACAGGCTCTCCCTGAAAGAGGATTATACGCTGATGGTCTGACCGCGCCGCGGGACAAAGGTTGCAAACCCGTGGCTGCCGAGAAAATCACTGAAGGCCAGGGATTGATCCTCTTCGCCATGGACCACGGCAATACGTTTCACCTGGAGATTCGATTCCTTCAGAAATCGCAGCATCTCGTTTTTATCGGCGTGGGCGCTGAAACCGCCTATCTTCTCGACCCTTGCCCGCAGGGGGTATTCCTTGTTGAAGAAACGCAGGACAGGGGCATCGCCCCTCCTGCCTTTTTCCTCAAATCTTCTTCCCTCCTCCAGTATCCTCCGGCCGAGGGTGTTTTCGGCCATATAGCCGACGATCAGGATGGTGTTTTTCTCGTTATGAATCTTATAGCGGAGGTGATGCAGGATACGGCCCGCCTCGCACATGCCCGAGGCCGAGATGACAATGTGCGGCCGCTCTTCCCGGGTCAGCGCGATGGAATCCTCGGCGCTCCGGGTAAAATTGACCTGCGCAAACGAAAATGGATTCTCTCCTTTTCGCAGGAAGGTGTCGTGGGTCTCCTGGTCATAAACCTCGGGGTGTTGACCGAAAACGGCTGTGATATTGGCGGCCAGCGGGCTGTCCACCCAGACCGGAACACGGGGTACGCCGCCCTCGTCATAGAGTTCATGTATGATATAGAGCAGCTCCTGGGTCCGGCCATAGGCAAAGGAAGGGATCAGAACGGTGCCGCCCCTGGCGATGGTCTCGTTGAGAATCCTTTTCAGCCGTGGTTTCAGGTCCTCTACCGGTTCATGTTCCCGGTTTCCATAGGTGCTTTCCATGATCAACAGATCGATGATCCGGTCTTTTTCCGCAAAATCCAGGGCCGGATCACGGATAATCGGTTTACTGAAGCGGCCGATATCACCGGTATAACAGACGGTTTTCAACTGACCTTCCCCCCGGTGCCGGAGCACACTCATAGCCGATCCCAGGATATGGCCGGCCTCATAGAAGGTGCAGGTCAGATCCTTCCCTACGGCAATTTCCCGGCGATAGGGAATTCCTTCAAAGCAAGCGAGGGCCTGCTCGGCATCCGCTGAAGAGTAGAGGGGCTCGATGCAATTCAGGTCAAATTTGGCGATTATCTCATTGATCGCCACATTATTCAGTGTATGAGTATTATTCTTCAGAATTTTTTTAATTCCCTCCATGTCCTCTTTGGCAATGCCATCCCCATTTCCCGACCTTATTCTGGCCAGGGTATTCCGCACGGTCTTATAGTTAAGATACTGGGCGTCTGATTCCTGGATCTTGGCTGAATCGGGCAGGAGGAAGGCGCAGGCATCGGCTGTGACCCGTGTACAAAAGACCCGGCCATTGAAATCCTTCCTGGTGAGAACAGGAATTCTCCCGGAGTGATCAATGTGGGCATGGGAGAGGATCATATTGGTCAGCATGGCTGGATCAAAGGGCAGGACCTTGTTCTTCTCGACAGCCTCTTGCCGCCGTCCCTGAAACATTCCGCAGTCGAGCAGCACCTTGTCCTCTTCCGTACAGACAAGATGCATGGAGCCGGTCACCTCTCTGACCGCTCCGAAAAAGGTCACATGCATACGAGTTCTCCTTGCATTTGGCAGTCCGGCATTCAACTTGTCAGATCGAGTCGGTTGCAATCGGCATTCCAATCAATTACTTGGCCAGGCTACAGTCTATGAGCTTTGAGAAAATCATCCATCATTTCCATCTATAATGAATACGTGAAGACTATGAAAGGAGTATTTTCAAAGCTGTTTCAGTTACGATGACTAAAAAACTTATAAAACCTGCAATGTTAATAAATTACGGAATATCAGCAGAAATGGGGGGGGGAGAAAAAGAAAAAGGAGGTTTTGGGACGAGAAATGAAGGGGGAAGATTTTCCTATAATACCCTCATCACGAGTTTATCAACCCCATCTTGAAGCAGTGACAGCTTTTGGGCCAGTCCATAGGAGAGGTCGACATCGCGTCCGGCTATATATGGCCCTCGGTCAGTCACAACCGCAGTAATGGTCTGGCCGGTACGCGGGTTGTTCAACTCGACCCTGGTGCCCAGAGGCAGATCCTTATGGGCAATGGTATTGGCATACATATTGTACGGTGAACCGTTGGCCATGGGCTTCCCTTGGAAGTCCCGCCCATACCAGCTGGCGGTTACCTCCCCGGCCGGTTGAGGAGCAGTCTTCCTGATCGTGAGCTTTTGGCCCACCTGGATCAGGTCGGGATTTTCAATGGCATTATCATTGACCAGGTCTTTCAGGTTCACATGAAATTTCTTTACCGACAAGCCCCAGAGGGTGTCTCCCGCCTGCACGGTATATTCAGTACCGGCATCGGGTTTGGAGGCTGTCTGGGATTGCTGGGGGGCGGGCGATTTTTTCGTGGCCTGAGCAAGAACCGTCGAAAAGCTCTTCTGGCCGATCTGGGCGCCCTGACGCGAAGACCAGTTGCCGGTTTTACCAGACCGGCCCGCGGTAAGGGAATTCTGGGCGCCCAAGGTCTGCCAGTCCGTCTGGAAGCGCTTGGTTACCTGGGCAAGGGAGTCACCTTTCTGTAACATATTTTCAGTCATGGTCTAATGGGTTTGCTGAGGATTATCACCATGCCACCCTCCGGTAACGCATCCAATCACCCTTTTGAGGGCAACACCACCAACGATAATCGGATGCGTCTACAAAAGATATCCTTTCCTCTATATCGGCAGGCATGCAAAATTCTTAACCACGAATGACGATATTATTCATGGGGAGTCCGCTGCTCCATCGAACAACCAGCGGTCACCGGAGAGGCCGTGACAAGGCTTCAGCTATGGAATCACAGACATAATCGATATTTTTCGTCGAAAGTCCAGCCAGATTGATTCGACCGCCGGCAACGACATAAATCCCTTTCTTTTCCAGCATCCATCTGACAATTTCATCCGAAATCCCAATAAACGAGAACATCCCCCGCTGCTCTTTGATATACGAGAAATCCTCCTTCACTCCCCGGGCCATCAGGCCGTCAACCAGGGCTGCACGCATACTGACAATGCGTTCACGCATGCCGTTCAATTCCCCCAGCCATTGCAGATGCAGGTCGGGATCATTAAGGATCGTCGCTACGATAAGCCCTCCGTGGGCCGGCGGGTTGGAATAACAGACGCGGACCGCAGCCTTCAGGTGGCTCATCGCCACAGTTGATTCTTCCCTGCTTGGACTGACGATGGTCAATGCCCCGGTCCGCTCGTTATAGAGACCAAAATTCTTGGAAAAAGAACTGGCCACGAAATAGTCACTGCCCAGAAGAGCAAACTGTTCAACAGCCGAGCGGTCTTCCTCAATCCCCTGCCCCAGCCCCTGGTAAGCGAAATCAAGAAAAGGGGTCCATCCCTTTCTCCGGCTGATCGCGGCCACCTCCTTCCACTGTTGGGACGTGAGATCCACACCGCTGGGGTTATGACAACAGGCATGCAGCAGGACTATATCACGTTCGGGGATCGCCTCCAGACAGGCCAGCATTTCTGCAAAATCGACCCTCTTCGTTTGATGATTGTAATAGGGGTATTCACTCAAGGGGAAGCCCGCGGAACCAAAGATCCCCTTGTGGTTGGCCCAGGTCGGCGCGCTTATCCAGACCCTGGCCTCGGGCTTGAATTTCTTTAAAAGATCGGCGCCGACACGGAGCGCCCCAGTCCCCCCCGGGGCATGAACAGTGGCGGTACGGCCAGATATAATCGCTTCACTTTTCTCACCGAAGAGCAGTCTCCGCACACCGGCGGCATAAGACGGATCTCCGGAAATCGGCAGGTAACTTTTGGTTTTTTC
>JAJYAX010000088.1 GCA_021779275.1 Deltaproteobacteria bacterium
AAAATTGCTGCTCCCGGCCCCGGTTCCGCCTGTGGCCGCGTTCGGAGCAGCTCCGGCGGGAGGGGAAGCGCCCGCAGGTCTCAGGATGTACACAAGGATGGCTTGATCCGGCGCCGCCATTATTTAGTTGTAAAAAGTCATCATCCTTCTTGTAATCCTCCTTCTCTTTTTGGTACCCTATGCTATCGAAAAAAACACGGTGATTTTGTATCCATCTCACAAGTGAGGAGAAGCGCTGAGCATGACTATTCATTACCGAACACTGCTTGTTATGCTCATTTTCCTTCCATGGATAACCGCCTGTCAAAAATCCGAGCCCCCGTTTCACTGTACCGACACCCTTGGCTGCGTCGATATCCAACCCGGAAAACCCATAAAAATCGGTGTCCTTCAGTCACTGACGGGGGAGGTTGCATCCCTGGGCACGGAACAGGTCAGGGGGATCGCACTGGCTGTTGACGCGCACAAGGGCAAGATTCTCGGCAGAGCCCTGGTGCTGCAGACCGAGGATGACGGATGTTCAGAGGAAGGCGGCGCTAATGCCGCCTTAAAGATCATCGCCGACCCGCAGACCATCGCCATCCTCGGCACAACCTGTTCCGCCTCGGCCAAAACCGCGGCCACGGCAATGTCGGAAGCGGGTCTGACCATGATCTCCGGGAATAACAGCGCTCCCTTTCTGACCTCAATCGGTGGGAAGACAGCCCCGGATTTCCATCCGGGATACTTTCGCACCGCCCCGAACGAGGAGTATTCAGGCAAGGCCGCGGCCACATTTGCCTATCAGAAGCTCGCCATCCGGAAGGCCGCCACCATCAACGACGGCGATATCTACACCAGAGGGCTCACCAACGGCTTCACCCAGAGGTTCAAAAGCCTGGGCGGGGCAATAGTCCTGAGCGCCGCGATCAATAAAGGCGAAGCGCAGATGCAACCGGTTCTTGCGGCCGTGGAAAGCTCCGGGGCGCAGTTGCTGTTTTTTCCGCTTTTTCAACCGGAAGGCAACCATCTTCTTCTCCAGGCCAGGAAAAATCCCGGTCTGGAAAAGACGGTCCTGATGAGTGACGGGGCTCTGATCCAGAACTCTTTCCTGGCGGAGGTCCAGGACAAGGGAAAGGGGATGTATTTTGTCGGCCCCTCTTTTCCCAAAACTGCAGCCGTCGACGACCTCACTCAGAAGTATGTGAAGAAATTCGCGGCCCCCCCTGGAACCAGTTATTTTTTGAGCGCCTATGATTCCGCCAATCTGCTGTTCAGAGCAATCGAGGTGACAGCTGTGCGAGCAGGCGACGGCACCCTCCATATCGGTCGTCAGGCCCTGCGGGACGCCCTCTATTCGTCGACCGATTTTCCGGGCGTCACCGGAAAACTGACCTGCGATTCCTTCGGAGACTGCGCCTATCCGGCCTTTAATATCCTGCGTCTCGACGATCCGAAGACCGGAGTACAGGGGCTGCTGGCAAACATTGTTTTCTTTTACTCCCCCGATGAGTAAGGTTGTTAATCTCTTGCACAGAAGAGCCGTTCGCTCCTAACCGAAGGATCAAGGCATAATGTCTCGCTTCTGGAAGAAACTACGCATCACGACCAAATTCACCATAAGCTTCGGACTCTTGTTCCTGTTGCTGGTGATGATTGCCGGCACCGGGTATCTGGCCCTGCGATCCGTCCATTCCGCGGAAGAATCCATCCGGATCAGCGACGAAATAAAAGATATCGTCCTTGAAATGGAACGGGCGATGGAAAAGGCGCGTCGGCTCCACGGGGACTTTTTTCTGCACTACCCCTTGATAGGTTTCGCCAGGGCCCATGACCTGTACGCCTATCAATCCGCACAGCAAATCGAAAGAGTTATTCAAAACAGCAGCCGGTTGAAGGAAATACTCAAAAATCCCGGGACATCCGCCCTTCTACCGCAAAATCATGTGGATTTGAACCTGTATATATCATCGGCAAAACGATTTTCCAACACCTCCGCCGAGTCGATACAGTTGATCAAGGAACTGACAGACCCGATGAATGGCCTGGAGACCCTGTATGAAAACACCACAACCGCCTTGCAGACTGCGATTGCGGGGTATGCCTACCCGAATAAGCTCCTGGAGGAGATGCTCTCCTTCAGCAAGGATTACCTGATCTCCCGTCAACGTCATTCCATGCAGTTGTCGTTCAATATCCTCGCCACCCTGCGCAAGGCCATCGACGATGCCTCCTCCATGCCTGCCGGCGAGAAAAAAAACCTGCTCGACCTCCTTATCCAATGGCAGGAAACAGCAGAGAAGATCCTGATGATCGACACAAACATAAAGAGTAAAATCAATGACTTTTCCCTGCAGGCGGAAGCAACTGATCCGGCAGCGGCAGCGCTGATCCGGCAGGCGGATGAAGACGTACGAACCGCACAATCACGAATATCCCAGGCCCATGACGTTGCGGTCATCATTATGGCTATGATCACCCTGACCGGTCTGCTCCTGACTGTCGTCATAGCCAGGATTCTGCATAACAGTATTACCAGAAACATCATTGATCTGACCCGATCCGCCGGAGAATTTGACAAGGGCAATATGAATGTCGCCGCCGGCGGGGAGGGCCCGGATGAAGTGGGACAGCTCGCCCGGACCTTCAACCTGATGGCGGCCCGGATCCGGGAACTGGTGGACAATCTGGAAGGGAAGGTCGCTGAACGTACCGCTGAACTCACGGAAAGTGAAAAACGGTTCAGGGCTATTATTGAAAATACCAGCCAGGGAATTTTAATTGCCGACAAAGAAAACAGGAAATTTCTTTACGCCAATCCGGCAATCGCCAGGATGTTCGGATACGGCAGTCCGGAATACCTGACGGCGGAAGACTTCGCGGATCTCAACCGGAAGGGGATTCTGCAGCCGGTCCGGAGTATCTTTAAAAGGATGGCTGAAGAAGAGAGACGGTTTCTCTCCGACATCCCCCTTCTCAGGAAAGACCGAACGACCTTTTATGCCGATATCATCAGCGGCGAGCTGAATTTTGCAGGCCATGCCTGCCTGGTCGGATTCTTCCTGGACACCACGGAGAGACGGAATCTTCAGGGCCAGCTGGAGCGAGCCAGGAAGATGGAGGCCATCGGCCTGCTGGCGGGCGGCGTGGCCCATGATCTCAACAATATCCTCTCAGGAATCGTCAGCTACCCGGAACTCCTTCTCCTCCAGCTTCCGGCCGACAGCGCCCTGCGCAGACCCCTGAACGCCATCCATGAATCAGGCCAACGAGCCGCCGCAGTGGTCTCCGATCTGCTGACCGTCGCCCGTGGCGTCGCCGGCGCCCGAGAGATTGCTGATGTGAACCAACTCATCCTTGAATATCTGGCCTCTCCTGAACACTGCCAGATCCAATCCTCCCATGTCCATATCACCTGCAAAACAGACCTTGCCCCCGGCCTTGCCCATATCTCCTGCTCGCCGATCCATATCAAAAAATGTATCCTGAACCTGATGATAAATGCGATGGAGGCAATCAAAGATGCAGGCTGTATAACTGTCTCGACACGCAACCGGGAAATTGCCGGAGGAGAGTTCACGCATGCGGGCATGTCCCCCGGGCAGTCTGTCGTTTTGACCGTCGCCGACACCGGCCATGGCATCAAGAAAGAGGATCTGGACCATATTTTTGAGCCCTTCTATACAAAAAAGGTCATGGGAAAAAGCGGGACGGGCTTGGGCCTTGCCGTCGTCTGGAGCAGCATGCAGGATCATGACGGCGCCATTACCGTGGAAACCAGTGAGCGTGGAACGGCCTTCCATCTCCATTTCCCGGCCACGGATCAGCAGCTTCCGGCAAAATATGCTCAAACAACCTTTATGGAACTGCGTGGGGGAGGGGAAAAAATCCTCGTCGTCGATGATGAACCGCAGCAGCTTGATATCGCCGGCCACATACTGCGGACCTTAAACTACAGTGTCCATTGTGTGGGATCCGGCGAGGCGGCGATTGCCTCTATGAAAAAGGACCGGGCCGATCTGATCCTGCTGGACATGATCATGGCCCCCGGTCTGGACGGCCTCCAGACCTTTTCTCAGATCCTGCAGCTCCACCCCGGCCAGAAGGCCTTGATCGTCAGCGGTTTTGCGGAGAGCAGCTGTGTGCAGGCGGCCCAGGCCCTCGGGGCCCGGGGATTCATCAAAAAGCCCTACTCTATTGAACAGCTCGGCCGCGCGGTGCATAACGAATTGCGGCGGGAAGAGACAGGCGGTTCGCGGTAACGATCCGGTATCAATCCTTCTTTTTCCAGGTTTTTTCTTCCCCCCTGAAGAGCCTGCCGATATTTTCCCTATGCTTGATCCAGATGAGAACGGCGATGCCCGCCGCCGCCAGAACCGTTGTCCCATCACCGCCAAAAAGCCATATCCACACGGGGGCCAGGGCCGAGGCCAGGAGTGAACCCACGGAGACAAACCCCGTACCGGCAACGGCGGCAATGAAGATTGCCAGACTGACGGCAATGGCTGGAGGCGAGAAAAAGAGAAAGACGCCCAGCCCTGTCGCAACCCCCTTACCTCCCTTAAACAGCAGGTAAACCGGAAACATATGCCCGACCACAGCCATCACCCCGCAAAGGGAAACAATCTGCCGCCGTGTTTCCCCCTCAGGCAGATAGAGCCCCGCGAGCAGCATGGGCAGGTAGCCCTTGGCCACATCACAGATCAGGGTGAGGAAGCCGAGCTTCTTCCCCAAGACCCGGCTGACATTGGTGGCGCCTATATTACGACTGCCCTCCCGGCGGACATCAACACCCGCCGCTTTGCTGATAAGCAGCCCGAAGGGAATGGCGCCGATAAGATAACTTGCAGCAAGAAAGATACTATTCATCGCAGGAAAAGGATCGGGTTGAGTTTTTCTCAAAGACGATTATTATCTCAGAACAAGGATGCACTGCCCCAAGCCTCCTCACCTAAGTTTTTCGCAGATGGCGCAAACGCCGACAGTATGGTAAGATAAAGGAGCTTTCAGTGCAAGAGATTAAAATCATATGAAATTAATTTTCATTTATCTAATGAGCTTCCGATGACAATGCGTACCATTCTCACATACCCCAACCCTCTTCTCCGGCAAATGGCCCGCCCGGTTATAAACTTTGATGAAGAATTGCGGCAAACCGCCGATGACATGGCCGAAACCATGTACGATGCACCGGGGATCGGACTTGCCGCAACCCAGATCGGAGATTTACGACAGCTCATAGTAGTTGACATCTCGAAAGAAAAAGGAGAAAAAAAGTTCATGCCGCTGGTAAATCCCAGGATTATCAGCAGCGAGGGGCGCCAGATAGACGAGGAGGGATGCCTCAGCGTCCCGGAGATCACCTCCAATGTGAAACGGTTCAGGAAGGTCATCGTAACCTATCAGGATATCACCGGCGAGACAGCGGAAATTACCGCTGAGGAACGGTTTGCCGTTGTTCTTCAACATGAGATCGACCACCTCCACGGCATCCTCTTTATCGACCATCTCAGCCCGCTAAAAAGGCAGCTCTATAAAAAGAAGGTGAAGAAGATGCTGGCAGGCGAAGCGAGGCCGTTTTAATGAAAACCTACCGTATACTCTTCATGGGTACGCCGGACTTTGCGGTGCCCGTCCTGAAAAGTCTGGCGGCAGGACCCGACGAGGTCGTGGCGGTCGTCACCCAGCCGGACCGGGAAAAGGGACGAGGCAAGAAACTGGCCCCGCCCCCGGTCAAGACGGCCGCGATGCATGCCGGAATTCCGGTCCTGCAGCCCGCCAAGATCAAGACCCAGGAATTCAGGGACACTCTGGCCGCCTTCAGGCCTGACCTTATCGTGGTCGTCGCCTACGGGCGCATCCTGCCCCCGTCGCTCCTGGAGCTGCCGCCCCTGGGCTGCATCAATGTCCATGGCTCGCTGCTGCCGAAATACCGGGGCGCCGCCCCGATCCAATGGGCCGTCATCAACGGCGAGACCGAGGTCGGGGTCACCATCATGCGGATGGATGCAGGAATGGACACGGGCGATATCCTGCTGCCCGCCCGCCTTCCGGCCGATCCGGAGGAGACGGCCGGCTCGCTTTTTACAAAACTTGCGGATCTGGGGGCGGCGACCCTCCGGCAGGCCCTCGACCTGCTGCGGCAGGACAAACTCCCGCCCATCCCTCAAGACCATTCCCAGGCCACCACGGCCCCGATGCTGACCAAAGAGCATGGCCTGGTTGACTGGAATCTGCCGGCGGCGGTACTGCATTGCCGGGTCCGCGGACTGGATCCCTGGCCCACCGCCTACAGCTTCCTCGCCGGAAAACGCTTCAGGTTTTTCGCCCCGAAGGCCGTCTCTGCTCCAGGAGGCCCGCCCCCGGGAACCCTGCTCAGTGCTGCGAGGAAAGGTCTCGTGATTGCAACCGGCAAGGATGCCCTCCTGATCAGGGAAATCCAGCCGGAAGGGGGAAAACGCATGCCGGTAGAGGCCTTTATCTGCGGTCATCCCCTGGAACCGGGTCAGCGCTTTGCAGATGCCTGAGCACGCCCCGGTGGATGCCCCTC
>JAJYAX010000089.1 GCA_021779275.1 Deltaproteobacteria bacterium
CGCCCACCTCAGTCTCGGCGAAATAGAGCTGGCCCAGAGGTCGGTTGAGGACGCCCTGCAAAAGGCGCCGCGCAACACCAGATACCATACGCTCCTGTCCCAACTCTTCCTGATGCAGGGCAACAGCGATTCGGCAAAAAAAGAAGGGGGGATCGCCCTACAGCTGGATCCCCATAACTTCCGGGCCGCAATCATCCTCTCCCAGGCCATGCTTCAGGCGAAAGAATTCGACAAGGCTTCTGATTTACTGGAAAAGATGAGCGTACAGGTCCCGGACAACCTGGAAATAAAAGGCAACCTCGGCCTTGCCTATCTCGGTTTAAAGAAAAATGAGAAGGCCGCCGAGGTCTTCACCAGGCTCCTTGAACTCTCCCCTGGAAACTCGCAGGCCCTGGCCATACTTGCCTCCCTTACCACCAAGGGTGATCTCAAACAGGCCACCGATCTTGTCAAAAAGCAGATTGCCAAGGCGCCTGAGAGCGGAGGCGATTACCTGCTCCTGGGCGACCTCTATGTAAAGCAGAAGATGCTTGACGACGCCCTCGCCGCCTTCAGCAAGGCCAAAGAACTTCTTCCGGATAATCCGCAGCCCTATATGAATATCGCAGCCATCCTGCGGCAAATGGGGAAGGTGGATCAGGCAATTGCGGAATACAGGGAACTTATTACATCGCAGCCCAATTCCGGCAATGCCCATATGGGATTCGCCACCCTCCTGGAGGCCCAGGGAAACCTTACCGAGGCCAGGAAGGAGTACAGAGAAACCCTACGGATAAAGCCGGATTTTGCCCCGGCTGCAAATAATCTGGCCTGGCTTCTCGCCCAGGAGGAAAATCCGGATCTCGGTGAGGCCCTGCGTCTTGCCATGATCGCCAAACAGCAATTCCCGGCCGAGCCCCATATTGCCGACACCCTCGGCTGGATTCATTACAAACGGCAATCCTATTCCCTGGCCGAATCACAGTTTACCCAGGCACTGACATCGAGCCCGGACGATCCGGCCATCAATTACCATCTCGCCCTGGCCCTGCATGGCGAGAATGCAAAGGCCAAGGCCATTGCCAGTCTGAAAAAGGCGCTGGCGTTTTCCGGAGATTTCAAAGAACGGCAGACCGCCGAAAATCTGCTCAAACAATGGGAGAAAGAAGAATGAAAAGACCTTCTGTTGCAGTCCTGCTTTCCGGATGCGGCTATCTTGATGGATCCGAGATTCATGAGGCGACCCTGACCTTGTGGGCCATCCATAAACATGGCGCCGACTTCCAGTGTTATGCCCCCGATATCGACCAGCACCACGTGGTGAATCATCTGAACGGCCATGAAATGAGTGAACGGCGCAATGTCCTGATCGAATCGGCCCGTATCGCCCGGGGCAAGATCCAAGACCTTGCAGGCTTTCAGGCCGCCGCCCATGACGCCCTGGTCCTTCCGGGAGGTTTCGGAGCGGCTAAGAACCTGTCTTCCTTTGCCTTTGACGGGGCGGACTGTACAGTCAATACCGATGTGGCCAAAGCTATTCTCTCCATGGCAAACCTGAAAAAACCCATCGGCGCCCTCTGTATCGCTCCCGCCGCTCTCGCCCGCATCCTGCCGGGGATAAATGTGACCATCGGGCAGGACAGGGGGACGGCGGAACATCTTGAAAAAATGGGGGCGCATCACACCGCCGCCACCCACGGCGAGATTGTCATCGACCGGGAGCACAGGGTCGTCAGCGCACCTTGTTACATGCTGGATGCGCGGGTGGACCAGATAGGAGAGGGTGCGGATAAGTTGATCGGCGCTCTTCTGGAGATGGTAGGGTAGAGGAGCCGGGAGCCAGCTTTTTTATTTTCCAATGCAGAATCTGGAAAAGACAGCATCCAGGACATCTTCGGTGGTGGTTTCGCCGACAATCTCGTTTAATTGATCAAGACATCCCTGCAGATCAACCGCCAGGAGATCATTGGTCAGACCGTTATGCAGGCCATCCTCTACGAGTCTGCAGGCCCGCACCGCACGGACCAATGCATCCTTATGCCGGATATTAGGGGCGCAGGCGTCTTCCTGCCATTGCTCTTTCCCTGTGGTCACCATCCTGAAAATTGCCTTCCGCAGTTCAGTGACGCCGATCTGTTTTTTGGCCGACACCTTGACCACGACCTTATCCTTAAACATCTCCACCTCGCCGCAATCATCATCGCGTATGTCTATCTTATTGATGACGATAATCAACGGCTTATGGATAATCGTTTGCAGAAGGTCAAGATCGGCTCCGGTGATCTTCTGCGAGCCGTCAACCATAAAAAGGATGAGATCGGCCAGGTTTATCAGTGTTCTCGCCCGCTCGATACCGAGAGCCTCCACTTCGTCGGCGTGTTCACGAATCCCGGCCGTATCGACAAGGCGGACGGGAATGCCCTCAATATCAACAACCTCCTCTATGGTATCCCGCGTCGTCCCGGGGATCGCCGTCACCAGCGCCCGTTCCTCCCGGAGCAGGGTGTTGAGAAGGCTGGACTTCCCGACATTGGGCAGACCGACGATAACCACGGAAATGCCCTCTCGAAAAATCCTGCCGTCATCCGCACTCCGCAGCAAGTCCCGCAACGGTCGTTCAACATTTTTGCGGATCTGGTCCAAAACCTGTTCCCGGTTTACTATCTCCACATCTTCGTCGGGAAAATCAAGGGCGACCTCGACTGCGGCCCGTATCTGGACAAGTTCATTCCTAATGGAATCAATACGGGAGAAGAGTGCCCCTGCCAGTTGCTCCTGGGCAAGATCAACCCCTTTCCTGGTCTTGGCCGACAGGATATCGATAACCGCCTCGGCTTTAGTCAGGTCGATGCGGCCATTGAGAAATGCCCGCTTGGTGAATTCTCCGGGATGAGCCAGGGTAATCCCCAGGGAGAGAATCAGCTCAAGGATGTTCTGGAGGACGAGGAAACTGCCATGACAGTGGATTTCCGCTACATCCTCCCTGGTATAGGTCCTGGGAGAACGCATGTAGACGGCCAGCACCTCATCGATGATCCTGCCGTCAGCCGGACGGACGATCCGGCCATAATAGAGGTGATGACTCACAAAGGGACACGATGCGCCATGCGGCCTGAAGATTGTCCGCAGCAGAGGCAGGCATTGCGGGCCGCTTATACGGATGATGCCGATTCCGCCCGCGCCGGGAGGGGTGGATATTGCAGCAATAGTTGGTGTATCCGCTGCTGGTCTGGACATGGGATGATTCTATTTTTCCGTATCCGGTTTGCTGTTTTTCCCTTTCCCCCGGGGGCTGTGGTGTTTTCGAGGACCGGGTTTTTTCCCCTTACCGGGTTTATAGATCAAGATTTTCTTAAAGAGCCCCTCGCCTACGCTGCGGCTTCTGATCTCTTTATCCTCCTGCAGCGTCATATGAACGACCCTCCTCTCGGAAGGGTTCAGGGCCGCCATGACCTGGGTCTTGCCATCCTCTTTCACCATCTTTGCAAGCTCAAGGGCCTTCTCAGCCAATTCAACCTGCCGCCGTTCCCTGAAGTCTCCGATATCCAGAGACAACCTGAGGCGGTCAGGAATCTTGCGGGCGATAATTTTTCTCAGGATATACTGGAGACTGTCCAGGGTCTTTCCATCCTGCCCGGTGAGGACCTCTTCAAACCCGCCTTGGATATAACAATGAACGGATATACCGGAGGATTCAATCTGAACCGTTGCAGGATATCCCATCAGTTCCAATAAGCGGCTCAACTCAGTCTGGACGATATCCAGATTCTCCTGGCTGATCTGCACGTTTTCGGTGACGAGTACGTCGTCACAGGCAATCTCTCCGGCATCGTCATCCCTGTCCCCGCCGACATCAAGGGACGCCTCCTCCGACACACCTGCATACGCTTTCGCCTCCGGCTCAGAAGGAGCCTGGACCTGTGCGGGAGATTTCTTCGGAGACGGCGGAGGCGCAACAATCTCCTCTTCCTCAGCCGGTAGTGTCGCCGCAACCGGAGCCGCAACCGTCCTTACCATGGCCCTGATATGCGCCTTTTTCCGGATCAGGCCAAAAATCCCGGTGGAGCCGGTCTCAACCACCTCGATATCCAATTTTTCCTGGGCAACACCCAACTCGTCACAGGCCTTTTTTATGGCATCGGTTACTTCTTTCCCATAGAAATCTTTTTTCTTTAAAGACATCGGTTTTCCTTGATATTTCATCCCTGAACAGCGATGAGCATAGTGCTGATAGATGGAGACATAGGCCTCAAACCTGTTTTATCGCCTGATTGTTGATGATCTTCTGCTGCAGGATCGATAAGAGGTTATTGACAAACCAGTAGAGGACAAGACCCGAGGCGAAATTAATAAACATGAAGGTAAAGACCACCGGCAGAAACATCATGATCTTGGCCTGGGTCGGATCCGCCGTTGTCGGTGTCATTTTCTGTTGCAAAAACATTGATGCCCCCATAAGAAGCGTCAAGACAGGTATCCCCCCGAGGTACGGGATATGCAAGCCGACCCACAATCTATCGGGGGCGGAGAGATCGGTGATCCAGAGCATGAAGGGAGCATGGCGAAGTTCGATGCATTGCAGAAGCACCTTATAGAGCGCAAAGAACACCGGAATCTGCAGGACCATCGGCAGACAGCCTCCAAGGGGGTTCACCTTGTAGGTCTTATACATGTTCATGACTTCCTTGTTCATCTGGGCCGGATCATCTTTATACTTCTCTTTGATCTTGGCCATCTTGGGCTGCAATTTCTGCATATTCTTCATGGACTTCATGCCTTTCTGGGTAATCGGCCAGAAGGCGGCCTTGAAGAGGACCGTCACCAGAATGATGGCAATACCATAATTATGCACAAAGCCATAAAAGAAGTTCAGGAGCCAGAGGGTCGGCTTGGCAATCACATCAAACCAGCCGAAATTCAGTGACTTATCGAGATTAGCTCCGATCTCTTTGAGATCAGTCAACTTCTTTGGTCCATAATACAGACGGTATTTATATACCAGCTCCCCTCCCGCAGGCAGAGAGTCCAGTTTTCCAGCCACCGACATCTCAACAACTGTCCCGGTCTCCTGCATCGTCACGGCCCCCCCGTCCTTCTGTTCCGGGAGGATGCCGGCCATAAAATAGGTCCCTTCATAGGCCGCCCAGTCGATTGTTCCCTGTACGGTCTTGGCCGTCTCGGTAATCTCTTTGCTCTTATATTCCTGTAACTCGCCATTGACAAAGGCCGCAGGCCCGATAAAAAGGTAACTGCTCTTCGTTGCATGATCCTCGAACGGCATATTGACCTGATAGAGCCGGGGCGCTCCCTGCAGAGCTTGGGCCGTGGTGTTTTTGACCTTGACCTCCAGATCAATCAGGTATTTGTCGCGATCAAAAATAAATTTCCGCTCAACCTCGATTCCTGAGTCGGAGACAGCGTGCATGACCAGCTGCCCCTTGCTCTCACCATCCTTGAACGTCACATCCGGTGTTTCACTCTTGAAGAGCAGTCCCCTTTCAAGGGCGGTTCCCCAGGTGAAATCCAGGGGAAAACCCTCTTTTGCCGCCGTCATGATCAGCTGTTTTCCCGGAGAGTCCGGCAAATCCGTTTCTTTGTATTTTTTCAGGATGAAATTCTGAAGAGTCCCTCCCTGCTCGGATATAACGGCGGTATAGAGATCGGTGTCTATGGTGATCTTTTTGGCATGAGGGTCGAGAGCCTTCGGCTGGCTGAGGCTCGCAGCCCTTTGGGCCGCATCCTGGCCCCGCGCCGCCTTCTCATCAACCTTGGCCCCGGTCTGCTCGACCGCTGTCCCCTGTTTTGTATCGGCAGGCGGTGTCTTAGCGCCGAATCCGGCAAAGAAATACTGATAGACGATCAGGATAACAAAGGAGATAACGATTGCCAGAAAAGCTCTATAATTGTCCATGCAAGTTTCCGTGATATGAAGACTCTTGAGTAGTATTCCTTGTCTGAAAAGCCGGAGACTTTCCAGGAAAAGACGGGTTATTGTACTGGGTCATACCCCCCCCTGCAAAACGGATGGCAACGCAAGATGCGGCGGACGGCAAGAAAGGCCCCCCGCCAGAAACCATAGCGTTCTATCGCCTGAAGGGCATAATTTGAACAGGTAGGAATAAAGCGGCAACTGGGAGGAAGCAGAGGAGAGAGAATATATTGATACCCCCTGATCAGACCGAGAAGAAGCCTCTTGGGTAATTGGCTGATATTCATCTCAGGTTCCATGCGATCTCGCTGTTATCAAGGGAAGGAGCGCCACGGCCTGACTGACGGCAGACGGAGAACCCGGAGAAAAACCGGGCCGTACAGTGAAAACAATATCAGCGCCAGAGGGATACCATTCTCTGTTGAGACGGAAAGATTCCCTTACGATCCGTTTAATACGGTTCCTCTTCACAGCACCTTTGATTTTTCCATTGATGCTTATTCCCAGCCGGTTCCAACCGAGATCGTTACTGTGATAAACGAGGGAAAACCCATCCCCATGCGCACGCTTTCCCTGTCTATAAA
>JAJYAX010000090.1 GCA_021779275.1 Deltaproteobacteria bacterium
AGAGATCGACACCGCCGATCCCCAAAAGGACGGTGACGGAAAGGAAGATCCCCGCTTCGCCAACTCTTTGGGCTGCCTCCACCATGGATTGGGCCGTTTCTGCCTTTTTGATTCGGAGAAGGACGTCATCCTGACCGCTTTCAAGGCCCATGTAGATACGATCAAGCCCCAGATTCTTTAATTCTCTGAGTTCGGAGATGGTCTTGGAACGAATGGCCCGGGCATTTCCATAGGTGGAAACCCGTCTCACCCAAGGCAGATCTGTTCTGATCCTCTGGAGAATGGAGACGAGTTTTTTCTGTGGAAGAATGAGTGCGTCGCCATCGGCCAGAAAGATTCTTTTTTGCCGGGTGCAGTGCCTGGCGGCAAAGGCGATATTCTCATCAAGGATGGTATCTTCTTTAACGCGGAAGGGAATATCCTTATAGGCCCCGCAGAAGGTGCAGTGGTTATGGGAACATCCGACCGTCACCTGCAGGATGATGGAATCAGCCTCGCTGGGCGGCCGGATGATGTTGCCTTCATAAAACATGGTAAAGAACTGCTCGGGATACCTGAATGGAACTCCATTTCTGAAATCTCGTGAAAATCACCACGTATGCCCGGAAAAGAAATATTATCACGCCGGATTGTTGGCCTTGAATTCCCGCATGAAGTTGACAAGCTTCACCACGCCTTCCCGGGGGAATGCATTGTAAATGGATGCACGGCAACCGCCGATGGAGCGATGTCCTTTCAGGCCGTTCAGGCCGGCCTTGGTCGCCTCGGCAATGAACTTCGCCTCCAGCTCCGGGGTGGCCAGATTAAATGAGATGTTCATCAATGACCGGGAGGCAGGTTCGGCGTGTCCCCGGTAATAGGAGGATTCGTCGATGGCGGCATAGAGCAGGCCCGCTTTTTCCTTATTAACCTCGTCCATAGCACTAATGCCGCCATTTTTCTTCAGCCATTTCAATACTTCGCCGACGATATAGATTGAAAAACACGGCGGGGTGTTGAACATGGAGTCCTTTTCGGCATGGGTCTTATATTTCAGCATGGTGGGGATGTTGGCAGGAGATCTGTCCAACAGGTCCTCCCTGATAATAACAATAGTCACACCCGCGGGTCCCAGATTTTTCTGGGCGCCGGCGAAGATCAGGCCGAATTTGCTTACATCCACCTTCCGGGAGAGGATATCGGAAGACATGTCGCTGATGAGCATCTTCTCCGTCTTGGGAAACTCCTTGAACTGTGTGCCGTAAATGGTGTTGTTGGAGACGAAATACACATATTCAGAATCCTTGTCGATGGTGTAATCACCATTGACCGGCACCCGGTTGAATTTCTGCTCTTCACTGGAAAACGGGACCACTACCTCGCCGAAGAGTTTTGCCTCTTTGATGGCCTTTTTTGACCAGGCTCCGGTATTGAGATAGGTGGCTTTTTTCCCTGCGGCAAGGAGGTTCATCGGAATCATGAAAAACTGGCTGGAGGCACCGCCTTGAAGAAAAAGAACTTTATAATTATTTGGAATCTCAAAGAGTTCCCTGAGCAATTGCTCGGTTGTCTCGGCGACTTTAATAAATTCTTTGGAACGATGACTAATTTCGGCAATACCGATGCCGGTATTTTGAAAATTGACGATGTCAATCGCGGCCTGTTGCAGCACCTCCAAGGGCAAAACAGCGGGGCCCGGACTGAAATTAAAAATTCGATCAGCCATTGGTGAAATCTCCTTAAGTAAGTAATTAAGATACTACTATAAAAACACTCTACGTTATCGGTACCTCGTTAGAAGTGAGGATCCTCATTTCACGATAGGATGTGGATCCTGATCATGAAATAATCGCGGTCTGCCTCATTGCCTCATATAAAACAATTCCTGCCGCCATTGCAAGATTCAAGCTGCGGATATGTGCATTCGGCATCGGCAGGGTATAGCACCTGTCATTGTATAATTCAATAATATCAACAGGTAGCCCTTTTGTCTCCTTGCCGAATATGAAGTAATCTCCAGGTTTGAAGCGGGCCTTGAAGTAGGGGACTGCTACCTTCGTGGTTAAAAAATAGAGCTGTTCCTCATTCTGGGCTCGTAAAAATTCATCCAGATTTTCCCAATGGATGATAGTGACAAATTGCCAATAATCAAGTCCCGCGCGCTTCAGGTGTTTGTCATCCGTAGAGAATCCAAGGGGATGGACAAGATGAAGAACCGTGTTGGTGGCTCCGCACAGACGGGCGATCGAGCCGGTATTGGGCGGGATTTCAGGCTCAACCAGGACGATATTGAATGGACTCTGTTCAGTTATGGACATCAGCAGTGTAAAGTATAAAATGGAAAACCTTCTTTATACCTTCACTATCTTGTTTAAACAATAAAAAAAGATAGGAAGAGGGATGTTCCTCTGAATATCAGTTGCATTTTTATCATTTGAAGATACATTCACCCACACTACGTGTTTGTTTTTCGGCAGATCAGGCCTTGGTCCGCCGCCTGTGTTTCGCTAACTTTTTAACAAATGTGTTGGAGTTGCTATGGCTATAATTGTTCAGAAATATGGAGGTACTTCGGTCGGCAGTCCGCAAAAGATCAAAGCAGTTGCTGATCGGGTTCTACGATATATACAGGAAGGGCATAAGGTAGTCGTCGTCCTGTCGGCCATGTCCGGAGAAACGAACCGCTTGACGGACCTTGCCTTCCAGATGCAGACCCGGCCGGACACACGGGAAATGGATATGCTGCTCTCCACGGGCGAGCAGGTGACGGTCGCCCTATTTTCCATGGCCGTCAAGGAAGCAGGGCATAGCGCAATCTCCTTTCTCGGCGACCAGGTCAAGATACTTACCGACTCCACCCACACCAAGGCCCGGATCCAATCCATCGATACCGAAAAGATATTTAAATTCCTCGATGCTGGTTGTGTCGTGACGGTCGCGGGATTCCAGGGGGTTGATGGAGTGGGGGATATTACCACCCTGGGAAGGGGGGGGTCCGATACCACTGCGGTGGCGCTGGCTGCCGCCATGGAAGCAGATGTCTGTGAGATATTTACCGATGTCGAAGGGGTGTATACCACGGATCCGAATATATGCTCAAAGGCCAGAAAAATTGACCGTATCTCCTACGATGAGATGCTTGAGTTGGCCAGCCTGGGAGCAAAGGTCCTTGATATTCGCTCCGTGGCCTTTGCCAAGAGATATAAGGTTCCGCTGCATGTTCGCTCTACATTTACTGAAACGGAAGGTACCTGGGTTGTTGAGGAGGATAAAATAATGGAAGAAGTCATCGTATCAGGGGTCACATATAATAAGAATGAGGCAAGAGTCACCATCTGCGGGGTGCATGATCAGCCTGGCATAGCAGCAAAGATATTCAGTCCGATTTCGGATGCGGATATCAACGTCGATATGATAATTCAAAATCAGGATACGGGTAACGGGATGACCGACATGACCTTTACCGTCATGCGAACGGATTATGCCCGGACCATGGACCTGCTGAAGAAGGTTTCGCAGGAAATAGGGGCCAAAGGAATATACGGCTCGGATAGTATCACCAAGATTTCCATTGTTGGGGTTGGGATGAGAAACCACTCGGGCATAGCGACCACCATGTTCAATGTGTTGGCAAATGAGGGGATCAACATTTCCATGATCTCCACCTCTGAAATTAAAATTTCCTGCGTCATTGAAGAAAAATATACCGAACTTGCAGTCCGTGCCCTCCATGATGCCTTTGTCCTGGAAAAGCCGGATCTCCCCTCTGAGGCGTACGCCCTGGACAGTCCGGGAAAATAATCCTCCCCATGCCCCTTTCCCTATCCAACCCGCAGGTTGCATACGAGCAGAAGAAGGATGATCGTCTGATCGTCCTTCTGAGTATTGGGGTCTTTCTTCTTCTCTATTTTTCCCTGCAGCTGAATATTTCCCCTTCACCTTCCGGCAAGGAAATACAAGTGCAATGGAGGGGGGGGCGGATTGTTGTTTGTGAAAAAGGCATCTCTTCTCCGCTGGAAGCACAAGGGGAGGAGGATGTCGCGATACCCGCGGTCTTGACGCCCTTCTTCTTTGCTCCTTTACCGATCAATGAGGCGGATCAAGATCTCCTGGAAACCCTCACCGGCATTGGTCCGCACCTGGCGGCAGAGATTATAAAAACAAGGGAGAAACAAGGACCCTTTCGCCGCCCTGAAGATCTTTTGGCTGTTCGTGGGATTGGCAAGAAGCGGATGCTGATGTTCGCCGATCAATTCTCTTACAGATGAAAACGTGCCCCCCTTTCCGATAACACAACCGGTCCTGGTGCTTGTTGGTCCGACAGCCATTGGCAAAACCGCTCTTTCGCTTGAATTGGCCAAGGCCTTTGACTGCGAAATTATCAGCATGGATTCGATGCAGGTGTACCGTTGTATGGATATCGGTACGGCCAAAGTAACGGTCGAGGAACGGAGCATCATCCCGCATCATCTCATCGATATTGTCGATCCGGATCAAGAATACGATGCCGAGCGGTTTGTCTCCGATTCCTGCACGGCCATACAGGATATCCATGCCAGAAGCAGGATACCTCTTTTAACCGGCGGCACAGGCCTCTATCTGCGTTCCCTTATCGAAGGCCTTTTTGCCGGAGGTCGGCAGTACCCTGAAATCCGAGCCCGCCTGAAGACGCGGCTGGCACGAGAAGGAAACTCGAATTTACACAAGGAACTCAATGTATATGATTGTGTTTCCGCAGGTAAAATACACGCAAACGACACCCACAGGTTGATCAGGGCCTTGGAGATATATTACGGTTCCGGCCTTCCCTGGTCGCAGCATCTTCTTCTCCAGGCAGAGGAAAAGGGGGGGCCTCGCTTCACACGTCTGCTGCAAATTGGTCTCACCTGCGACAGAAAACTCCTGTATGAACGTATCAATAAACGTACAGGTGACATGATACAATCAGGCCTGGAACGCGAGGTACGGGGACTTCTGGAGATGGGGTACGGCGCTGAGCTGAGTCCCATGATGTCAATCGGTTACAGGCATATGACCAATTTCATCAAAGGAATCTGGGACATGCCGGAGATGGAGAGAGTACTTGCCAGGGATACCAGGCGCTACGCCAAACGCCAGTTCACATGGTTTTATAATACCGACAATATAGTTTGGTTTGATATTGCGGAACCGGTAAAGATACTGTGGTATGTCACAGAGTGGCTTGAGAAATCCACCTGAAATCGAGATATTTTCCTTATCCAACAGAGCAAAGAGTAATGCCTCAGGACGCTGACATCCGCCACTGGCAGAGACCACCGGTCTTCTTGCCGACCAGTGAACAGAAGAGACTCGCGAAAAGATTCAACGTCAGTCCTTTAATCATTCATCTGCTGAAGCTCCGGAATATCTCAGAAGCTGATGAAATTGATGGATTCCTCCATCCAAGCCTTGCCGCTCTTCCTTCTCCTTCGACAATGAAAGACATGGAGAGGGCGGTCGCGCTTGTCCTGGCGACAATTAAGGCCCGCGGCGAGATAGTTATCTGGGGCGATTATGACGTAGATGGAATAACCTCTACCTGCTTACTCGTAAAATTTTTCAAGAAAATCGGTATACAAACCAGCTGGAAGATACCTGATCGTTTTTCTGAAGGATATGGACTGAACAGAAGAGGAATTGAAGACATCAGTTCCCGGATACAATCCGACAGTCCTCTCCTGATCACCGTCGATTGCGGCATTTCAAATCATGCAGAGATTCGCCGGGCAAAAGAGCTGGGTTTCAATGTCATTGTCACCGATCATCACGAACCTCCTGAAGATCCGGTCCAGGCCGACGCCATTTTAGATACAAAACAGGAAGGCTGCACGTTCATCTCTAAAGATCTTGCCGGGGTGGGCACAGCGTTTTATCTGGCGGCAGGTATACGGTCCCAATTACAATCCGAAGATTATTTCAGGAACGGGAAAGAGATTCCAAACTTAAAGCTTTTTCTCGATTTTGTCGCTATAGGCTCGATTGCAGATATGGTTCCGCTTTCTGGGGTTAACAGGATTTTGATCAAAGCAGGGTTTGAAGTACTCTCTGCACCCCTGAATGTAGGGATATCCGCCTTGCTGCGGTCAAGCGATATTAGCGCAGGCGCAATCACATCCGACGATATTGCATTTCAGGTCGCCCCTAAGATTAATGCGGCCGGGCGAATGGGAAAAGTAGATATGGCCATGGATCTCCTGCTGTGCGACGATGTCAATACGGCATGTCAACTTGCCGATAGACTGACCAAACTCAATGTGAAGCGCAAAAAGATATGCAAGGACATCCTTGAAACAACATTAGATATATATCCCAGTATATTGATATTCAATAATAATTGCATCGTACTTTCCGGGGATTTCCATCAGGGAGTAATCGGCATAGTCGCGTCCCAACTGGTAAACAGATACGACCTCCCCGTCATTCTTTTTGCTCATGACACCTC
>JAJYAX010000091.1 GCA_021779275.1 Deltaproteobacteria bacterium
GTCGAAGGAGCCGGATTTGATCAGACTCTCGATCACCCGGGAGTTGACCCGCCGGGAGTCCACCCGGTTGCAGAAGTCGGAAAGCGAGGTGTAGGGGCCGCCCTTGTTTCTCTCCTCGATGATGGAATCAAGCGCCGAGCCGCCGACGTTTTTCACCGCCGCCAGACCAAAGCGGATCCGGTCGTTGACGACGCTGAAGTCATTGATGCTCTCATTGATGTCCGGCGGCAGGACCTCGATATGACGGTCCCGGCACTCGCTGATATAGAGGACCACCTTGTCGGTATTGGTCATATCGCAGGAGAGCAGGGCGGCCATGAACTGGGCCGGGTAGTGGGCCTTCAGGTAGGCCGTCTGGTAGGAGATCAGGGCATAGGCGGCGGAGTGCGATTTGTTGAACCCGTAGCCGGCGAACTTGGCCATCAGGTCGAAGATATATTCCGCCTTCTCTTCCGCAATGCCGTTTTTCAACGCCCCCGCCATGAATTTTGCCCGCTGCTTTTCCATCTCCTCGGGGATCTTCTTGCCCATGGCCCGGCGCAGGTTGTCGGCATCCCCCAGCGAATAGCTGGCCAGGATGTTGGCGATCTTCATGACCTGTTCCTGATAGACGATGACGCCGTAGGTCTCTTCCAGGACGGACTTGATCTGCGGCAGCGGATAATGGGCCGCCGCCCGGCCGTGTTTGGTCTCGACGAAGTCGTTGACCATCCCCGACTCCAGAGGCCCCGGGCGGTAGAGGGCGACCAGCGCGATCAGGTCGCTGAACTGGGTCGGGGCCATCTTGACCAGGAGTTCGCGCATGCCGGAACTCTCCAGCTGGAAGACCCCCAGGGCATCTCCGGTGCAGAGCAGGTCGTAGGTCTTGACGTCATCCATCGGGATGGTGTCGATATCCAGATCGATATCGACATCCGCCTTGATATGCTTCAAGGTCTTGTCGATGACGGTCAGCGTCTTCAGGCCGAGGAAGTCGAACTTGATCAGCCCGGTCATCTCTGTATGCTTCATGTCGTACTGGGTCAGGGTCTCCTCGTTGGAGCCCCGGCAGGTCGGCAGGTACTCGACCATGGGCTCCGGCGAGACCACGACGCCCGCGGCATGGGTGGAGGTGTGCCGGGCCAGGCCTTCCAGGGTCCGGGAGACCCGCAGAAGTTCCTCGATCCTCGGGTCGCGGTCGGCGGCGGCCTGGAGGCGGGGCTCCTCCGCCATCGCCTTTTTGATGGTCATCTTCAGCTGATCCGGGATGAGCTTGGCGATCTTATCCACCTCGCCGAACGGGATGTCCATGGCCCGGCCGACATCGCGGATCACGCCGCGGGCCTTCATGGAGCCGTAGGTGACGATCTGGGCGACATGTTCGGCGCCGCCGTACTTGTTGCGGACATACTCGATGACCTCGGCCCGCCGGTCCTGGCAGAAGTCCACGTCGAAGTCCGGCATGGATTTTCGTTCGATATTCAGGAACCGCTCGAAGATCAGCCCGTAGGGGATGGGGTCGATATTGGTGATCCGCATGCAGTAGGCGGCAAGGCTGCCGGCCCCCGAGCCGCGGCCGGGACCGACCGGGATGCCGTGATCCTTGGCCCAGTTGATGAAATCGGCGACAATCAGGAAATAGCCGGGGAAGCCCATGGTGTTGATGACATCGATCTCGGTGTTCAGCCGCTCGGTATAGAGTTTTTCCATCTCCTGCGTCAGCGACCCCGCAGCCCGCATGGCCGCAAAGCGCTCCTTCAGCCCCTTGCGGCAGGCGGCGGTGAACATTGAGTCCAGGGTCTCGCCCTCGGCCAGGGGAAAACGGGGGAAATAATAGTTGCCGAATTCGATCTCCAGGTTGCAGCGATTGGCGATCTCCAGGGTGGTTTCGATGGCCTCCGGGCAATGGGCGAAGCGTCGCTTCATCTCCTCCGGAGGCTTGAAGTAAAACTCGTCGCTGGAGAAACTGAAGTGTTTCGGGTCGGTTATGGTCTTTCCGGTCTGGATGCAGAGCAGGATCTCATGGGCATGGGCCTCTTCCCGGTTCAGGTAGTGGCAGTCGTTGGTGGCCACAACCTTGACCCCCATCTCCCGGCCCAGCTGGATCAGGCCGTTGTTCACTATCGTCTGTTCCGGGATGGTGTTTTCCTGCAGTTCGAAGTAGAGCCTGTCGCCGAAGATATTCAACATCTCTTCGGCCTTCAGCCTGGCTCCGGCCATGTCCTTCTGCTGGATCAGCCAGGGGATCTGGCCGTGCAGGCAGGCGGTCATGGCGATCAAGCCCTCGTTATGGGCGGCCAGCACCTCCATGTCGATCCGGGGTTTGTAGTAGAATCCTTCAAACTGGGCGATGGAGGCCAGCTTCATCAGGTTCTTGTAGCCGGTCTGGTCCATGGCCAGCAGCAGGATATGAAAGGCATGGGTGCCGGAGACCTGTTTCTTGTCGATGCGGCTCTCCGGGGCCATGTAAAATTCGCAGCCGATGATGGGCTTGATCTTGGCCTTCTTGGCCTTGACGTAAAATTCCAGGGCCCCGTGCATCGCGCCATGGTCGGTGATGGCCACGCTGTCCATGCCGAATTCCTTGCATTTATCCAGGAGATCCGAGACACGGATAGCCCCGTCAAGGAGACTGTACTGCGAGTGGACGTGGAGGTGGACGAATCCGGCGGTCATCGTGGTTCCTTTTGTCTTCGGCGCCTTCGGGAAGGCGTTTTGGGGTAAATGTATCGGCAACGGCCGCGCCCGGATACGGAGCGGACCGGGGTTTTGAGATGCCGTCCTGGAGCGAAGTGATACCATGGAACAGAGGTTTTTGCACTTTCAAACCAGCGGCGGCTGCATCTTGAAAATCCTGGTTGACGGCAGATGGGATGCTGCTGGATAGTTACGAAAAAGAGTGCGATGGAGATACGAAAACGTTAGTATGAAAGAGGAATCGTCCGGAGGACGGCTGGATAATGCTCAAAAAAAGCAAGGCAATGAAAGTCACTATCAATGATACGGAGATATTTGTTTTTCAAGGCGCTCGCATACGGGATGCCCTGCTTGCCTATTCACCCCGTTCACTCCGGATGGTTATTGCCGGGACATTGTCGGTTATCGACCGGTTCGGGAACCTTACAGAACCGGATGGTCCGATAACCGAGGGACAACAACTCACACTGAAAAGAACAAAACACCTATGAAGATTTTTACAAGCCTGCTGGTTTTTCTCGCCCTGATCTTCCCTGCCGCAACGCCCTGCCTTTATGCCGGAAAGGCGCCCGAGGCAACCGAGATCGTTATCCTGCATACCAATGATATGCATGCCAAGATCGATAACATGGGAAAGCTGGCCGCCCTGGCCCAGAGTCTGCGCAAGACCCATAAATATGTTTTTCTGGTGTCGGCGGGGGATAATTTTACCGGGAACCCTGTCGTGGATATGGCCAAGGACAAAGGATATCCGATGATCGATCTGATGAACCACTGTGGTTTCAACCTGAGCGCCATCGGCAATCATGAGTTCGATCTGGGGCAGAAAAAGCTGAATGCCAGGATGAGACAGGCCAAATTCCCCTTTATCAGTTGCAATATCGACGCCTCCCGGGCCGAGCTGAAGCAGCCGCGGCCGTATGCCATCCTCAAGGCCGGGAAGATTGAAATACCCGTGCTGGGGGTGATTCAGCTTGGCCATAAGGGCACGCCGGATTCGCATCCCTCGAAGCTCAAAGGTCTGAAGTTCAGCCAGGGGCTGGAAAAGGCAAAAAAATATAAATGGCTGAAGAAAAAATACGGCATATTGGTCGGACTCACCCATCTGGGGGTTGAGGGCGATGAGCTGATGGCCAAGGCCATGCCCGAATTCGACCTGATCATCGGCGGCCACTCGCACACCGTGATCACCAAACCCATGATGGTGGGCAATGTGATGATCGTCCAGGCGGGATCGGGACTGAAAGACGTCGGCATGGTCACCCTCAGGGTTCAGGACGGGGTCGTTGTTGACAGATCCTATAAGCTTATCCCGCTGGACTCCATTAAGAACAGTGACCAAAAAGTGCAGGCGCTTGTCGATAAATATAATAACAATGACACCCTGGACAGGATTATCGGCCATGCGGAGACGCCGCTTGAGGGAATGAATGAACTGGGAAGTCTGATGACCGATGCGATTACCCACAGGCTGAAGGTGGACTTTGCCTTTCAGAATATGGGCGGTATCCGCATTTCTTCGATTCCGGCCGGCCCGATCAGGCTGAAAGATATCTATCGGCTCGATCCCTTCGGAAACAGGGTGGTCAGCCACAGGATGAATGCCGGCGAGATTAAGTCCTTGATCTGCAATTCCTTCGACCGGGAAAAACAGCTGGAGCTGGAGGTATCCGGAATGACCTATACCGTCCTGTCCGGCAAAGACGGAACCTGCAAGGATGTGGAGATGCTGGACCTGTCCGGAAAGCCTCTCGCCGAGGACAAGGACTATACGGTGGGGATGAACAGCTATATCTCGGCCAGTTTCAAATTCGACCACCGTGACCCCGGCGCCTCGACCTATACGACCAGCGACCAGGCTCTGATCGATTATCTGGGCGAGGTCAAAAAGGTGAACTATGCGGGCGTCAACCGGATCAGCACCAGGCCGGCTGAAAAACCGGTCGAAAAGCCTGTTGAGAAGCCCGCCGACTGATTGTGTGCCGGCGGGTGCTGCCGGATGGATGAACTATAACGGCTGGGCCTGGCCTTTTGTCTCGGCCAGAGGAGCGAGTCCACAGTGGTGGAAAAGATCTTCCCTGGTAACGGCTTTGAGACCGTTTCCGCCATCTGCAAGGTGGGCCGGATAGCCAAGGACCGGGGTCTCGGTCATAATCCGTTGGCGCGATCTATAATTATGAGAGTTATTACCGGTGCCTGAAATGAGACGGTGGCTCTTCACACGCCTGCAGGAAGAGCGTGTGGAGAGCTGTATCGAAAAAGCGGAAATGGAATCGATTCCGCTCCATTCTAAAGAATATTTCGTGCAAAAATCAAGAGAATAGCGTAACCATTTCATGGAGAAATAATGTTTATCTGCTTTCACGCCATCTTCTGTCAGGAAAGCGGTGTGAAGAGCCAATAAGATCGGCTGATCAATTGATCGTAGAATGTTAACAAGCTTCTAGATATCATCCGAAATTACAGGGTAACCAGTTAGAAATAGCCTGCCATTGGCCATATCGGCTTGTCAAGACATGTGGCGGCTTGGAGATATCTCGAAAACTAGATAATTACTGGTTAAGAAACTCTATGAGCAAACTAATAATCACCAATGTCTCTACATACAAAGCGATCGCAATTGATGCGCATAAAGCGATGCACGAACTCTTCAACTCTGGTCGCAGGCCAAAAGATGATGGCAGTCCAGGCTGGGTTATGACCTTCGATCCAGATCAGAGAAGCTTCAAGCAGGCTATGGTCACAATAGTGTTCACGGGAATGTGGCTTGAAGCACTGCTTCACCTCTTGATAGTTCGCGAACACGGGAAAGATAAGTTCAAAGAATTTGATTTCAAATCCTACGCAGACAAGATCCGATTGCTTGGGTGCTCAGATCAAAAGATTCTTGATGCAGCTATAAAATTTCAAAAAAGCCGTAAGGAATTAGTCCATGAAAAGGCCCATTTCGACACTGGTGTGATCAAGACAGCGCAAGATGAAGCCGATAATGCACATCAATTGCTTCTGGCCATCGATTCGCTATTCATGTCTTAACCATGGTGCCCGCGTTTCCTAACAAATCAATAAACCTGACCGGAGATAGCCGCGTTCTTAAAAGGTGGGCGGCGTGTCGGCCGGCAGGTTATTTCACCGTTAGCGATAGATAATCAAAAAATACTTTAAACAAACTTGGAGAAATGAATGCAATTAAACCAATATCAAAACCAATTAATTAATATTGTCCAATCTGCCAACGGCCACTTTTTGTCTGCTTATCAAATTTGTAATATATTGGAAAAGGATTACCCACAAGTCTGGGCCAGCCTTGTGGCCGAATACCCATCAACATCAGGAAATCCAGAAATGGGAAAAGGCGCGAACAAGCCATATTCACCAGCAACTTATGTGGCCAAAGCTCTCGAACATTTTCGTGTCAATGGTCAGCCAATAAGAAAAGAATACTTTTCGTGCGAAAATGTCAATTTTAACGGAACAGACCCAGGGTTTACTGGAAATGTTGTGTCAATTTGGGCATGGAGAAATTAAGATTTCGCTAACAACCAAAAGTGGTCAAAAAGGGGTCAAACAAAAAAAGGGGTCAAGTCTTTCTTTGACTCATTCTGCGCAATATAGTAGAGAGTAAAGCATGTCAAGGCCGCTACGCATAGAATATTCCGGAGCCTGGTATCATGTGATGAACCGGGGCAGACGAGGAGAGGATATCTTCTCCGATAAGGA
>JAJYAX010000092.1 GCA_021779275.1 Deltaproteobacteria bacterium
CGTCATCGTATGGCTGTCTTCAAAAAAAGAAAGAGGTACTGGGTGAACAAGTACCTGCTCGCCTTTGGGCTGAGCATTGGACTCGGAGCAGGCTTTTCCGGCCAGGCCCTTGCCGCTGACAGCCCCCCCCGGTGATCAGGGCGGTGGTGAGCGGCACCCAGGGGACCAACGGCTGGTATACGAGCAATGTCGGCGTGACATGGAATGTCACAGACCCCGAATCGAGCATTACCAGCCGTTCCGGCTGCGGCAATGTGACGCTGACCCGGCGTGACCTATACCTGCACGGCCACCAGCGGCGGAGGCTCCTCCAGTCAGTCCATGACCATTAAACGTGACTCCACACCACCCAAGGCAGCCCCCTTCCTGAAACAAATTTCATCAGCAAAGCAACCCCATAGCATCAAAGAAAGATATCTCAAAAAAGACAATTGCCGGTGGTATAAAGAGAACTACACAGACGGATCTCCTGGCAACCGGTTGCCCATCCATTTTGGCACCCGGCGTCGCCTGTCAGTAAATGTTTGCAAGAGCAGGAAAATAGTGTTTAATGCATAAAATAGGCAGTCAACAAAAAGGATGGCAAGCCAATGGTTCCTTTCAATCTGGAAAACGGAGAGAAGAAGCGTGGTGTGTTATTCGGTGGTTCCGGTCTTATCGGCGGCACCATAGTCAATTACTTCAAGACCAAAAAACCTGGCCTTGTTGATATTCGTGCGCCCAGCAGCAAGAAGGTCTCGCTGCGCGACTGCCGCGACATCCGGGAATATCTGCTCACCGTACGGCCCGATTTTATCATTAATACCGCAATTGCCAATATTGATGCCGGTTCCCAACTGACCTTCGAGGTCAACTACCTCGGTGCGATCAATATCGCCCGCGCCGCGGCAACCCTGAAAGTCCCATATATATTCTTCAGCTCGGCCGCGACCCTGCCGCCGGGAACCAACCTGGAAGAGGCCGATCAGCTTCCGGTCACCGCCCGGCAGAGCAATTATGCCAAATCGAAATTAATGGCGGAGCAGACGCTTCGCTATATGGCCGAAAACAGCGGTCTGGACTATACCGTTCTTCGTCTCGCCGTGGTCTACGGCAGCCATGACCACAAGATTCAGGGGTTTCACCGCCTGCTCTTTTCCATCGCCGACAAATCGATGCCCTTCATGTTTACCAAAAAGGGTGTCATTCACTCATATTCTTCATCCCGAAAACTGCCCTACCTGATCCATCACATGTTGAACAACCGGCAGGAATACGGCGGCAACACCTACCATTTTGTCGACCGGGACCCCATCGAACTCGCCCGGATGATACTGACCATAAAATCCCAGCTGGGTCTGAGTCGTCCCAAAGAGCTATACGTCCCTTATACGGTTGCCCGGGCCGGTAAAAACGGGGCTAAAGGTATACTGCGAATGCTTACCAGCATCGGTCTCAAGACCACCCTGCCGCCCGAGCTGATGTTTCTCGGGGCCTTCTACCGGACCCAGACCCTTTCCTGCCAACGTCTCGCCGCTTCGAGTTTTATCGACCCCTTCCCGGAAGAGACGGTTTTTAGCCGGTTGCCGGAAATGATCTCCTACTATCTGACCCGCTGGAGCCATCAGAACCTGATCAGCACTTTTGACGTAAAGCCCGGCTGTGATGACTCGATTGGAAACAGCTTCAAACTCAATCCCCAGGCCCTGCTGGACTCCATTCACCGGGATGGCACCGCACCCTTCCAGGATCTGGAAGATTGCAGTCTCGACTGCCTGCCCCCCAAGTCCTGACAAACAAAACACAGGCTACAAGCGCCGCAGGTCACTCTACCTCCACAAGGAAGTAACTGAAAATCAAAGACCGGCCAGAAAATATTTCCTGATTTTTCAGGCTTTGAAAGGGTCATTAAAAAATCCCGAAATCAACGCCTGCGGCCAGGGTTTGTCCCAGCTCTTCCAGGGCCACAAGGTCTTGTTCCGTGGGAGGACCCGTGACTCTGATATGCTCCTGCACCTTTTTCCATTTATACCCGGCTGCGATTCGTTCGATCTGCGTAATCGCTCCTCGTCCGTCATTACCGGCGCAGACAAAGACCACAAAGGGGAGGCCGATGGTCTTGTCCTTGGCCGCCTCATAGGTGCGATCAAAGAAGTCCTTGATCATGCCTGCCATCGTTCCGAAATATTCAGGAGAGCCGATGGCAATCCCGTTGCACTGCAGCAGATCATCTATGGTGGCCTCCGCCGCCTTTTTCAATATGACCGCCACATTGTCCTCTCTTGCCGCCCCTTCCGCAAGATGACGGGCCATGAGTTTCATGGTGCCGCCTTGAGAATGATAAATCACCAGGATGATTTTCTTCTGCGTGTCCACGAGCTGTTTCCTTGGAATCGAGAGTGATGATTTTCTTGGCACAACTACTCAGTATAATAAGTCTTTAATCTGCCATCTAAAGTTGGTTTATAACATCTTACTGCCTCATAGTAAACATTTTGTACTGCATGGATTTGGGGTAGAAAGTAGAAATAAAAGTTTATTTTATTTTTTAAGGACGTCCCCTCATATACGTCCCCTCATATACTGGCCGCCCCTTCCGCAAGATGGCTGGCCATGAGTTTCATGGTGCCGCCTTGAGAATGGTAGATCACCAGGATGGTTTTCTTCTGCGTGTCCACGAGCTGTTTCCTTGGAATTGAGAGTGATGATTTTCTTGGCACAACTACTCAGTGTAATAAGTCTTTAGTCTACAATCTGAAGTTGGTTTATAACATCATACTACCTCATAGTAAACATTTTGTACTGCATGAATTTGGGGTAGAAAGTGGAAATAGAAATTAATTTTATTTCTTAAGGACGTCCCCTCTTAGAAAAGGTGCAACGATATGCGGATAACGGTGAAATAACCGGCCGGCCGATACGCTGCCCACCTTTTAATAACGCGGCTATTTCCGGTCAGGCTTATTGACTGGTTATACCTAATGGCCTTTGGGGACAATGAGGACTTTGATTTCAAAATTTTCCTCCTTTTTGCTGAGGTCGTTTTCCAACCCGCGAGGATTTGAAATCCAACCCTCTGGATCATAAACAAAGCACAATAATTTTTTGCAGTCCGGATGAGTACGATATCGTTGCGAATCAATAATTAACTCCTCGCCAACATCCTTAGCCTTAAGCGTGGATCTCGTTTTTTTCACTTCAATAATTATTTTTTCATCCTTTAGTAAAAAATCTACGCGTGAGCAACCACCTGCATAACTTGGAGTCCATTCTTCAGGGCGAATGTCGTCAAAATAAATGTGCAGAAGCGAATGTAGCAAATCTTGAGTGTCGTATTCGTCGTTAACAACTAATGTCTCACGATCATTATGTCTCCTCCGCATCTGCTTGGCAACGAGATGAAATCTTGTGCAAATCTTCTCAACCAATTTGAAATAGTCGGTTTTCCCGCTTGATGTTACCTGGGAAGCTAATTTGGCTTTATTTTCTGTCCATGGAAAGACGTTTCCACAGTTTTCACAATGGGTAGGGACAGGTGTACTAGAAATAGCTATAACACCGTCAACGTGGTAGTCACCGCGTATCTCATGCTTACAATTTGGGCATTGATGAATAGTCTCCGCACCACATGTTGCGCAAAATTTCTTGCGAAAGTCTGGATAATGATGAAAATTGTCCGTAACCTGGTGACCGTTCAAACATACTTGCTGAGTATCGTAATATCCCATAGGTTTCCTGATTGATTAGTAAGGTTTAACTAGTGATTATCTAGTTTTCGAGATATCTCCAAGCCGCTACAGGTCTTGACAAACCAATATTACCCAATACAGGCCGTTTCTAACTGGTTACCCTGTAATTTTGATTGATATCTAGAAGCCTGTTAACATTCCCTGATCAATTCATCACCAATCTTGCCGCTCCTTTCACTCATTTCCTGACGTGTAATAGGTTCAACAAGGAGCGACATCGTTTCTTCATAAAATGGTTACGATAATATCTTGATTTTTGCACGAAATATTCTTTCGAATGGAGCGAATACGATTCTTTGTCTGTTTTTTTGTCAGCCCCTCCCTGCCTTTCCATCCGTAAAAATCCTCTTTCACACCCGATTCATTGACAAGACGGCACGCATAATATAGGTTTTCAAGACACTTTCCGCCGACAACGGCACACATACCTGATTTTGTTTCATGAGCAATGATGGTAACAGGCAACGACAAGAGGAAAAGACCTGAATGGAAACCTTACTCGCCGACAAAGACCGCTTTGTCATCACCATTGAAGTCGTTCCACCCGGCGGACCGGACCCGGCGCCGCTGCTCGAACAACTGGCGGCCTTAAGCAGCCTTACCTTTGACGGTTTCAGCGTGGCCACCAACCCTGTTGCAAAATCCCGAATGAGCGCCATGGCCACCTGCCATCTGATCCAGACCAGGGTGGGCAGGCCCGCCATTCTCCACTGCACCATCCGCGATCATAACCGGATTGCGGTCCAGGGCGAACTCTGGGGCGCCAAGGCCCTGGGACTCAAGACGGTGATGGTGGCCAGCGGCGACAGGATCGCCCTGGCGGACCGGGGCATCGTCTCCCATGTCGGCGATGTGAATGTCTGCGACCTGATCGTCATGGCCCGTGAGTCCGGCCTTTTCACCGGCGTGGTCTTTGATACCAAACCCGAGGTGAGCGGAGGCTTCGACCGGGCCGTTCGGCGGCTTGAGGAAAAGGCCAGGGCCGGAGCCCAGTACGCGGTGACCCAGCCAGTCTACGATGAGGCCGGAGCCCAGGCCATTGCCGATGCGGTCAAGCATATCGGTATTCCGGTGATATTGGGGATTCTGCCCTTGCGGACCTTCCGGCATGCCGAATTTCTGCATACCAAGGTCTCGGGCATCGCTGTCCCGGATCAGGTACGGGCCCGGATGGAGACGGCCGCCGATCCGGTAGCGGAAGGCATGGCCAACGCCCGGGACATGCTGCACATAGCCAGGGAACGGTTCAAAGGGGCCTGTGTCATGCCGCCTTTTGATCATTTTGAGGTGTTGGCCGATATCTTAACGAAGCATTAATCCTCGTTCTTCTCCATCATCAAACCTGCGGCCTCGTCATCGCCGGGAAGTCCACGCTTCTTCAAGTAGGTCCCGATGCGCTGCCGCTCTTCCTCGCTTTTTTTCTGGGCCAGATCGCTCTTGCAGCTGAGGTTTTCGATGCGAACCGCCACCACCGTGCAAAGGGCGACGGCCGGAGTGTCACTGGTAATGGCTGCAAAATCGGGCCGCTGTTCATGGGAGGCCATCAGCGCATTCAGGGCCGCCACCTTTTCCAGGGGGTCCTCGACAAGAATAGCCCGGCCGCGGATGATCACGCAGTGATAGAACTGATGGACCAGGCAGGGGGGATGGACCGGGGCAAAGGCCAGGTCCAGATAGGCAAGCGGGATATCGACCTCGAAACAGACCCGGTTGTCTGCACGGATATTGTCGAGCTTCTCTCCTTTATGGGCGCAGTGAAAATAGATTAAACCCTTCTGATAGACGTAATTAACCGGGGTGACATAGGGATAGCCGTCCCGGCCAGCAGTGGCCAGTCTGCCCACCCTGGATCGGGTCAGAATCTCCCGGATCTTCTCCGGGTCGGTAATTGCACACTGTTTCCGGCGCATTATTCTCCCCTCCTCTCAGTCTTCTTCCTACCAGAGATCAAACAACTCCTGGATCCCCTTGCGGGCAAGCTCGGAGAGGGCCAGATAGGCCTCATTGGAGAAGGGCGTCTCTTCGGCGGTGGACTGGATCTCGATCCAGCGGCCGTCGCCCGCCATCACGAAATTGGCGTCCACCTGAGCCCGCGAGTCCTCTGCGTAGTCAAGGTCCAGCATCGGCACCCCGTCGACGATCCCTGCCGAGACCGCGGCCACCGGCAGTATGGCAGGCATCCTGGCCAGCCTCCCGTCGACCACCAGCCTGCCCAGGGCATTGCGCACGGCCAGGGCCGCCCCGGTGATGGAGGCCGTCCGGGTGCCGCCATCGGCGTTTAAGGCATCGCAGTCGATCCGCAGGGTCCTCTCGCCGATGGTCTTCAGGTCCACCATCATCCTGAGGCTGCGGCCAATCAGGCGCTGGATCTCATGGGTCCGGCCGGACTTGCCCGAGACCGATTCCCGGCGGCCCCTGGTCGAGGTGGCGCAGGGCAGCATGCCGTATTCGGCGGTGATCCAGCCCTGCCCGGAATCCTTCAAGAAGGGCGGGACGGTCTCTTCGATGGAGACGCCGCAGATCACATGGGTGTTGCCCATCCGGATCAGGATCGAGGCGTCCGCCTGGGGTTGGAAATCCCGTTCGATGGAGACGGGACGAAGACTGTCGGGGGCACGATTATCACTACGCATATTATTTTCCTTTTGTGGTCCTTCCGTTAC
>JAJYAX010000093.1 GCA_021779275.1 Deltaproteobacteria bacterium
CAGGGTATTGGCATGGATCAGACACCCCCAGAGCCCCCCGGCGGGAGCAAACCAGGGACGGGAAAAACGTCCCCTTGGGCCGCTGAGACTGTCGGCGACAATGACCGTGCCGCTGGCCACCGACCGGTTATCGTTTTCCATGGTGACGATATGGGCGCGGGCATGGTCCATGGCCCGTGTGAGGATCGCGTGGTGCTCGATCACCGACCCGACAATGGTGCCGTAGTGCAGGATTACCCCGGCCCGGCCGCCATCGGTCCGCTGCCGCAGGGGAAGTTCATGGCCGTGGATGAACAGCCGTAGTTCTTCAGGCGTAACGCCCTTTGCGTTCATTCCCGGTAATGGTCCGCAGCCGTTACTGCTCGGCATCCCAGTCTGCTTTCACCCTGGTTATGATCTTCTGGATAAGGGGCAGTTTATCCTGGGCGCAGACGCCGATCAATGGGTCGCCCTGATTCACCGAGATGCCTGGCCGGAAATAGACTGAATAGATCACCCCCGGTTCACCGTCATAATAGACGGGGGTATCACGTTTCATCAAAGACATGATGATGATTTCATCACCTGTTTTAATGGTCACGGCCCGGGCTCCCTTCTTGTCAATACGCGACTGGATATCCAGTGAAAAAAAATACTTCGCCCTTTCCGGAGCAGGAAAAAGAAAGAGGACCTCTTTCAGGATATTTTCAATGATCTCTTTCTTTTTCATCGGATGACGGATGGTCATCAGTTTCTCTCCGGCCTCGACAAACTTGCCGTCGAGTTCGGAACGGATACTGGCAATGGTCCCATTGGTCTGGGAGGTCACGCGCTTGGCATTCCGCTCTCGGGTGATCTCGTAGAGAACGGTTCCGGGAACATGCAGCCACTCTCCGCCGGGGGCGGCCACCTCTCCCCCCTCGGCAACCAGGCAGCGGACAACTCCGGTATGGGTTGCGCAGACATCAATATAATCATAGGGATCGGATCTATATTTTCCGAGGATCTCATCAAAATCAATTTCATTTACCATACTGCAGGCCTGTACCTCTCTAAGGTTCATAATGCACGGATCTTTTTTACACACTCACCGGAGGCGGAGGATGCAATGCCCTTACCAGGAAGGCGATAAGTTTACTGAGATAATTCCCGCATGGCAAGTCTATTCTTCTTCGCACGCTGTACGGACTGAGCCTTGACCCGCAACACGGACATCTCCGTTGGCCGGGTAACAGCCTTTTTTTTCCATGCCCTGTATCGGCCCTTTATTTCTGTTTTCACTCCGGGATGTTGGTGGTATAGTGGGCTCCGAAAACCAGGGATTCCCTGGAATTTTTCAACGGAAAAAACGCAGATAGAGCCTTTCCCGGCGCTGGGAGGGAGGGGCAAAAAAGCCACAACCATTTTCCAACCATGTCCGAACCAACTTCCCGTAAAGATACCCTGTTTCATGTGGACTCCGTTCCCGAAGATTTTGTCTTTTCGGAGCGCGTCGTTGAGGTCTTTGACGACATGCTGGACCGGTCCATTCCCTTCTACCGGGAGGTTATCCGGTCAACAGCCCGCCTTCTGCAGACCTACCTGCTGCCTGAAGACCAGGTGATTGATCTGGGCTGCGCAACGGGCACCACCCTGCTGGAGCTGACCAGGATGCTGCCGGACAAGGGACTGCGCTTCATCGGCGTCGACAACTCGTTTGCGATGCTGGAAAAGGCCCGGCTGAAGGCCGAGCTCTACTCCAAGCAGGACAGCATCGCCTTCGTCCTGGAGGATATCACCCGGCTGCATCGCCCCGAGACCGGCGCCTTTTTGGTGAACTACACCCTGCAATTCATCAGGCCCCTGCTCCGCGAGGATTTTCTCCGGCGCCTGTATGCCGACCTGCGTCCGGGCGGATTGCTGATCCTGGCTGAAAAAACCATCAGTCCGGATGCCCGGTTAAACCGGGAATTCATCGAGGTCTACCATCAATTCAAGAGGGAAAGGGGATACTCCGAGCTGGAGATCGCCAAGAAACGGGAGGCGCTGGAAAATATCCTGATCCCGTTCTCCATCGACGAGAATATGGCCCTGCTGCAGCGGGTCGGCTTTATCTCGGTTGCGACCTTTTTCCAGTGGTTCAATTTTGCCGCCTTCGTGGCGGTGAAGCCCCTCTGAGACCCCATGGAGTATCTCTCTCTTCTTCCGCAGACGGCGCGATGTGACGAGATTGCGGCCATCCGCCGGAAACGACTGGAATGGGCCGGGCAGGATAAAAAGGGATTTTTGCGGTACCGGAAGCCCTGCGAGCGGCTCGCCTCGTTTAAGGCCCGCCATATCGACTGCGACGGCGATGTCGTGACCATAGGCCTGGGTGACGAGAGAACGGAGGGTGAGCGGAAGATGATCAGAGAAGACCTGCAGGCCTTTATGCCCTGGCGAAAAGGTCCCTTTTCGGTTTTCGGTATCGACATTGATGCCGAATGGCGAAGCGAGCGGAAATGGCGGCGTCTGCTGCCCGTTCTGCCGGATCTTGCAGACAAGGTCGTCGCCGATATCGGCTGTAATAACGGGTACTACATGTTCCGGATGGCGCCTTTTCATCCCAGGCTCGTCCTCGGCCTGGAACCGACTCTCCAGCATTACTACTGTTTCAACGGCCTGAACGCCATGGCCGGTTTCGGAAACCTCCATACCGATCTGCTGGGCGTCGAGCATCTGTCACTCTTTCCCGCCTGTTTTGATGTGATCTTCCTGATGGGTATCATCTATCACCGCCCCTCCCCCATTGATGTCCTCAAGGATGTCTACGCGGCGCTGCAGCCGGGGGGAACGTTGATCCTGGAATCACAGGCCATCCCCGGGGACGAGCCGATGGCGCTCTTTCCGGAAAAGACCTATGCCAAGGTCCCCGGCACCTATTTCGTCCCGACCGGGGTCTGTCTGCGCAACTGGATGCAGCGAGCCGGCTTTGCGGACGTGAAAATCTTCTGCAGCCATCCGATGTCGCCGGCCGAACAGCGCCGGACCGACTGGATGGTCTTTGAATCGTACAACGACTTTCTTGATCCCGGCGATCCATCCCTGACAGTGGAAGGCTACCCGGCCCCGTACCGGGTCTTTCTCTCCGGCCGGAAAGGATAGACACATCCATTCCGGTCTGCGGCTTTCCTCCGGCTCTCAATGTCTCAATCCGGGCCAAGCCCGAGTCGAGGGAGCATGCGGCCTACAATGACGGCGGTATCACGGTTGTCTGGAGCGACGGTTGAGGCCCCTTTTCTTTCCTCGTGTATCTTTCCGCCTCATCCATCCCGAAGTCATATCCTTTTCGGCCCGCCTCGGCTTCGGGGGTGTTGGCCCACTCGATCAGCAGGGGGGATTGGCCGGCCAGGATGGTCTCGAAGCCACGCTTGAACCAGTGCAGAAATCCTTCTCTGGCCTGCGGGGTGGAGTCGTACGGCGTGACTGCGGAGACCACTGTGACAATCCGGCCTGAGACGGAATAGGTCAAGAAAGGGCGGCGGAATTCATCAGCCGTTGCCGCGGAGGAAAGCGAGAAGACGGCTGCGAGGAAAACAGAGAGAGCGAGGAGCGTATGCATATGGAGTTTCATGGTCTTTTTTCTCTTCCTCTTGGCTCTTCAATGACGAAGGATTACCCCAAGAGACCTTCTGCCATATGTCTCCTGTGTGATGTTTGCCCGCATCGTTTTCTTAACATGGAATACTAACCGGGGGCAAGAGCATTATCGTGAGGACGCGCTTCGACAAATAGACACCTTCCAGACACCTTCCTGCGCCGGAGCCGGGTGTTCAAAGCCGCATTTTTTCAAAGTCGCATTCTTTTCGATGGTATTTGTTTTCCGCTTTTGTTATGTCTACCAGGCAAAATCGGGAGTATTCGTATCTCGCGTCAGCCGTTGCCTCGTCCCTCTATTTTTTGCACATAGCTGAACAGTTATTTTTAGAAAATTTATGAAAACATTTATACGCCGCTCTTTGAGCGCCTTTATAGTGATCCTTTTTTTCACTGCCGGTCCCGCACGTGCAAAAGACGCCCAAGGGTTTGATCAGAAAAGAAACCAGTTGATCGGATATATGCTGGACAAACAGCTTCCGGCCATCCATTTCAGTGACAGAAAGATGAACAGTTCCCTGTCGCTGGCTGCCTTTGATCTCTACCTGAAACAGCTGGACTATCAAAAAAGATTTTTGTTGAGCCGGGATGTGCAGGAGTTGCGGTCTTTTGCTCCTCATATTGCCGACAGTCTGGAGCATGGCGCCATTGTCCTGCCGGCAACCGGTTACGACATCATGAAGGAACGGATCAGCCAGGTCGAAAAGATGGTGGATCAGATAATGGCCGCCGGTTTTGATGTGAATAGTGACGAGGTCTATGAAACCGATCCGGAAAAACTTGCCTTTGTCGACGATCTGAACGGCTTGAAAGACAGGTGGCGCAAGATTATGAAAGGCCAGGTCATCACCCGCTATCTTGGCCTGGTGGAGGACCGGAAGAAGGCGAAGGACAAGCTGCCGGATGATGCTCTGTGGAAACAGGCGAAAGAAAAGGTGGCCAAGGTTAATAAGGAGTTCTTTCTGCGTCTGCATCAGGAAACCCTGCAGGATCATTTTGACCGTTTCTTCAACTCCATCGCCAGGGCCTTTGATCCGCACACCAATTATCTGCCTCCCGACAAAAAGGAGGATTTTGACATCCAGATGCGTGGCAGTCTGGAAGGGATAGGCGCCCTGCTCCGGGAGGAGGACGGTCTGATCAAGGTCGTCAGGATCATTCCCGGCAGTCCTTCAGCCAAACAGGGACGGCTCCAGGCGGAAGATACTATCCTCCAGGTCGCGGAGAAGGGGACCGAACCTGTGGATGTCACGGATATGCGTCTTTCTGATGCCGTTCGTCTGATCCGGGGCTCCAAAGGGTCCGAGGTGCTTCTGACCGTGAAAAAGCCCGATGGAATCAAAGAGATCATCCCGATCATCCGAGACGTGGTCCAAATCGAAGAAACATTCGTCAAGGACACGGTCCTGGACTCTCCGGATGGAGGCAAGATCGGCTATGTCTTGATCCCGAGTTTTTACAGGGACTTTGAAAAGACAAAAAACGGTGATGATGCCAGAAACGCCACCGAGGATACCCGCAAGGCCCTTGATGACCTGAAAAAGACAAAGCTTGAAGGGATTATTCTTGACCTGCGTGACGATGGCGGCGGTTCTCTTGTCGATGCGGTTGACATTGCCGGTTTGTTTGTAAAATCCGGGCCTATTGTTCAGGTCAAGAACAGCTATGGTAAAACCCGGGTCCTGGATGATGATGATGATAAAATTGAATATAGCGGGCCGCTTGTTGTCCTTGTGAATCAGTTTTCGGCCTCGGCCTCGGAGATTGTGGCGGCAGCCCTGCAGGATTACAAACGGGCGGTCATCGTCGGGGGGGCGCACACCCATGGGAAAGGAACGGTGCAGACCATCATAAATCTGAATGAGAATATGCCCGTTCTGCAGTTTAAGAAAATGGAGGATCTGGGAGCGCTCAAGGTGACAATCCAGAAATTTTACCGGATTACCGGCGGGTCCACCCAGTATAAGGGGGTTGTCCCCGACATCATTCTGCCCAGTTTATTCCAATATCTGAAATCAGGTGAAAAATATCTTGATTACTCTCTTCCCTGGGATCAGGTCGGTCCCGTGGACTTCACTCCATTCAGCGGCAAACCCATTGATCTGGCCATGATCCGGGAGAAGAGCGAGCAGCGGCGAGGGCATGACGAGGGCCTGACCATCATTGCCGAAGAGGCAAAAAAGGCCGAAGAACGAAGCAAACAGACGGCTGTTTCGCTGAAGTTGGCCGATATGCGGCAAAAGATGGAAGAGGTCCGTCAGGAGCGAAAAAAGGTTGGCGACCAATACCGGAAATATCAAGAGGGAATGGGTGATGACGACCAGTCGGAGATGGACGGAAAGGGTGCGAAAAAAGACGAGGTCCCCGACTGGAAAGAAGAGATTAAAAAGGATCCCTATATAAGTGAGGCCAAAAACATCATCATCGATATGGGAAAGTGAGGTCAATGGGAATTCCGCCGGAATTTACAGGGGCTCCATCCCTGACAATCACGCCTTCTCCGGACAAAAAATGTTCTTGAAAAAGAGAGGGAAAGGTGCTAGAAATGCTCATTTGTGAATGGTCATTCATTTAATTATGATTTGTAATTTTGAATGATTATACGGAAAATGTTTATTCAGAAGAGGCAGTTGGTCGATGGATCTTGACGAAGTATTAAAGAACCACAGGGAGAAGATCGTGGGCAGGTGGGTGGAGTATACCCTGTCCACATATAAATCATCCGCCTTTTTTCTGAAAGAAAAAGATGCCTTTGCAAACCCGGTCGGCGGCAATATCCGTCAGGCCCTGGGGAA
>JAJYAX010000094.1 GCA_021779275.1 Deltaproteobacteria bacterium
CGATTGTTTGATCAGTGAATGATATGAGACCGACTATGCCGCACATTAGTTTTTCCTTGCTACAATAAAGACCGAAGTTACGGAAAGCTCTTCGCGCTTCATTGATCGAAACTTTTGGTCAAACAAAGGCAGTTCTCGCTCCAGATACCCATCGTTAGCCTTCATGGATGGTTTGCATTCCAGAATTTCCAGGCCTGCTGCTTCAAATTCGCGGATAAAATCGCCGACCCGCCACCTGTTCATGAAACCGTGGGGGACACTCCTGCAGTATTCACACATAGTTCTGCTCCAAGACTCTTCAGTCTCCTTGAGGAACTCCAAGGGTCTGTCAAAGTTACGGTGATCCCTTAGGTCAATCCCGTGAACCGTTATTCCACCAGGCCTGAGGACACGTGCTGTTTCTTTGATGCAGCTTTTCGGATCGACCACATGCTCGAACGTTGCGCTTGAAAAAAGATAGTCAATGGAGGAATCAGGGAGGCTGATTGCTTCGAAGCTGCATGGATAAAGATGACGAATGGCGGAAGCTCCAACGCGATACTCACCTGCAGCTACTGTCTTGTATGCGGGCAAAGACAGTGGGTATGACGAATAGCCGTTGATGCCATCCAACCCTCTTGAAATAGAAAGGATACTATCCAGGGTCTCCATAAAGTTATCCAGGTCAAAGGTCAGGAGCGGGTAGGCATCAATGGTGTAAGCCTCCCTGACCCCGGCAAGAGCAAACAGCACCTCGAATCCAAGCGACCCGCCTGGGCCGACTTGTAAGGTAGAGCAGGGTGCCCCTTGCATATAAGTTTGAACAGGCTTCCAGAAATTTGCAAAGTTGACACAATCGCGCAGGATGCTGCCGTTAGTATCGATCCCTTTGGCGATCATTGCCTTGACTGCCGCATTCTGTGAGGTGGCATCGTAATGCGTAAAGGCAAATGTGGTGATGACCTCTGCGAGCGATCGTTTTTCCGTCATGACGAGTGTATAGCGCCTTCCGTTGTGTCGCGGGTCACTCCTGTCGCTGGAAGAGAAATAAAGCACATCATTCCAAGGGCTGAAAAGACCGCCTCCATTCTGCCTGATGCGGAAGTGGACGTTGTCGTCCCGCCCGATTGGCTTCTCATCTTCCAGAAGGATGAAGCCTTCAAAGTGTTCCATGGGCTCTGGCAGTCGGCAGATATAGCTGTGCCCTTCGTCATGCTTCACTGTGGCTGAATCGATCTGGTAGGAACAAGACAGCGGTTCAGCGACGTTCCGGAAGAGCCTATTGTCACAGGCAGCTACCAGTGGGGAATGGTCGGATTCAGGGACCGGTGCCGGGCGGGACAGCCCATGACCAGGGGGGCGTGGGCCTCTTTTTTGTGCAATGATGGTGACGGATATGACTGCCAATTCTTCTCGGGGCATTGACCGGAACTCCGGGGCGAGGTGTGGCAGTTCGAGTGCTATTATCTCGTCGGAAGCGATCATCTCTGGTGTGCATTCGAGGATATCGAAACCTTCTTCTATAAATGCCTGGCGATACTCGTGGGCTCTCCAGCGGTTCATATACCCTGAGCCGTCATGCCTGCAATATTCTGCCATCTTGGCTGCCCATGCCGCTCCGGATTCACTAAGGAAGCCGAGAGGGCGGTTAAAATCGCGGTGGTCGCGAAGGTCGATACAGTGGGCGGTTATCCCGCCAGGTCGTAGGACTCTGTTGGCTTCCCTAATACATTGTCTCGGATCCTGAACATGTTCCAGCGTGGCGTGGGAAAACAAATAGTCCACTGAGTTGTCTGGGAATCCGGTCTGTTCAAAGCTTCGGGGATGATAATGGGTGATGGTGCCCGAGCCGACATGGCATGATCCGTCGGCAGTTCGCATGAATGTGGGTAGGACCAGTTGATCGGCAGTAAATCCGTTGAGACCGCCAAGGTAGTGGACCGATTGGAAATAAACCTTGAGTGAGGCCATGAAATTATCGAGATCGAACGTCATGAGAGGATACGGGTCGATGGTACAGGCTTCCGAAACGCCACACATTGCAAACAGCACTTCGACACCGAGAGACCCTCCGGGACCCACCTGGAGTGTCCTCTCGGGCACTGTGTTGAAGTACTTTGCAAAGACCCGATGATACCGGGAAAAGAGTGAAATATCGTAAAGGAGGCTTCCGTTGGCATTCATCCCTCGCTCTAACATTGCAGAGATCGCTGAGTTGACAGCCGGAGAGTCATAAGGGGGGAAACGGTGGTGTCTAATTATTTCGTCAAGGCCAAAAGTTGAGGATTCCGGCTTGAGTGAGGTTCTCATTGACAGTAACGATTCCGGAGCGGGCATCTGCCCGTGGGTTTGCTTGTAGGCGGAGAATGCCCGCGTAATTTCCAGCATAGGTATCTGAATGTCTGTGAGGTTTTCCATGGATAAACCAGTCCTTTTCAGATCGCAACGGAGCGACGGAGTTTATCAGGTAAGGCTGACGCGGCTGCCATGATCTGCTCTTTAAGTAACAGGAGATTCTTACGTGCGTTCTTGTAATAAACCGGGGCGAGGCTGTCATACGTGTCCCGCAGGCTTTTGTATTTTTCGCCGACTCACACATCCGCGAATGTGTGGGGGGTCAGATTGCCGCACTCAAACTCTGTAACTGCTTGCATTCATGGTTGTCTGACCCCTGCCCATTTCAGTTGACAGATGTTTCTTCGCAAGGTTCAGTTTGTCGGGCATTTTTTACCTTGTTGCAAAAGTAGATCGATATTCTGCCTGGCGATGACATGGTTCGGGTCAATCGCCAGGATCTTTGAGAAATAACTGGCCGCATGGTCTATCCGTCCCAGGATGTAATTGAGGTTGCCGGCGGAGAGGAGTACCTCGATATCGTTGGGACAGAGTGTCTCGATGGTCTGGAACATCCTCAATGCGCTCGCGGGGTCGTCCGTCTCGAAATAGAGGTTGGCCAGGTTTTTCAGTGTGTTAATTTCCCAAGGGATCTGGCGGACGGCCTCCTCGAACATGTTCAGGGCCCGCTGCAGTTCACCGGCCTGGTAGTGGAGCAGGGCCAGTTGATTCATCGCCGGGACATGACCGGGGGCGGCTTCCAGAACGCGCTCCAGCTGCCGGACGGCTGACTGGCTTTCGCCGGCCTGGATCAGTTCGGCCGCCTTCCGGTAGCTGTCCGACACGGGGCCTTCGGCAAGATAAGATTCGACACAGGTATAGGTGTAGCCGTGCACGAAATCCCGGCCGCTGAAGCCCTGCTCGAATTCGCGCCGCACCAGCGCTGCCCAGTCCTTGTCGCGGTTGTGTCCCCAGGCGCTTACCTTGCGCAGCATCTCTTCCTGTGTCCTGACCCAACTGTAGTGATGCAGCATCGGAAGTCCATCGAGCCCCTTCTGGAAACGGGCGCAATTGCCAAGGCGCAGCAAGGCCCAGCGCTCCATGTCGTCGAAGATCAGTTCGTCGGTGATGAGGTCCCTCCTGACCAGCAGGCCGGCCTCTTCGACGGAGGTCGCCCGGTAGGAGGGATCGCGGAAGTACCAGTTGGCCGCCAGGGCCACGGCGTCGTGCCCGGCCGCCTGCCCTGACGCCAGCCAGTCGGCGAAACGTTGTCCCTCGATGATCTCGTCCGCATCGAGGAACAGTACGTGATCGATAGCGTCGTTCAGCTTCTGCAGGCCGCTCCAGCGGGCGAAGTTGTGCCAGTAGCGCGACCCGTGGCTGAGGGTCTTGGCATGATCGTAATCGAGAATCAGGAACTGGGTTGCATCGTCGTGCACGTCCCGGCTGGCCTGCTCCAGTGCCGAGGCATTCTCCGGTGTCCCGTCGAAAAAATGGGATGCGGCGACGATGATGATCTGCTCGGAAAACCCGCGCACATTGCTGACACAGGCCGAGATGAAGCGGGAATCGAGGGTGCAGAAGTTGATGATGGTGGCGATGCGGGGTAGCTTCTCCGCCTGCAGGTCATACTTGATGGTCCCGTTGCCGTCAATGCCGAGGACATCCACCTTGAACGTGAAGTCGATGCCGTAGATGACGCCATTCTCCCGCAGGTGCGAGCCGCGGTCGAAGAAGCCGAAGGAATCCTCGGTGAAAAAATTCTTGTGGGTGAAATCGGTCCAGGCATTCTTGCTGTTGTAGTAGGGGACCTCGATATGGATGCGGGCGTCCGGCCGGCAGATGCGGTGCAGCTCGCGCATGAATGCCGGAAAGGTCGGACGGTCAACATGTTCCAGGACGTGCATCATCAGGACTTCGCTGAACGTGTTGTCCGCGAAGGGGAGGGGAAGCCGCTCCAGGTCGTGGTGCAGGTCTTTGCGGCAGTTGCCCACATCGACATTCACCCACCCCTGTCGATAGTCGTTGCCGCAGCCGAGATTGAGTTTCATGAGAACACCGCCTCCAGAAATGGTTTAACCTGCTGTTCGACCACGTGATCGTAGGAATAACTCCGTGCCAGCTCCCTGAGTCCCCGAGGGTCGGTCGGCCCGAGGAGGGGAACGATTTCATTGAAGTTGTTCCAGACCCGCACCCCGGGAAATTCGCTGCATCCGCCGGAGTTGTGGACTATCGGCTGGCAACCGCTTGCCATGGCTTCCACGGCGATATATCCGTAGTGCTCAGTCTGCTCCGGGGCCTTTCTCTGGTATCCGTTGGCATGGACCAGGAAGCGGGCCCGGGAATAGAGTTCCGTCAGGCGCTCAAAGGGAACGGAGGTCAGGACTTCTATGTTCGGGTAGGCGCGGGCTTTCCGCAGCAGGTGGTCATAATATGTCTGGCGGACGATGAAGCCGGTGAAAACCAGCTTGTAGCGTTCATACAGCCTGTTTTCCACGAACCAGTTCAGGATCATGAGCTGATTTTTCGAGTGGCCATCCGGCTCACAGAAATAATTTCCGACACAGATAATCAGGTCTTCCTTTCCGGCCAGATAAAACTTGTCCATCGAGATATACGGGTTGATGATGTAGGAAGGCATCCCCCAGACTACCTTCTGGTGACGGTCGCTGAAATCGCAGATCGAGATGACGAAGTCATACTGGCGGGCACGTTCCCGTGCCGCGGCGCGGGGAAAATAGCATACGTATCCGTTTCGTTTCCCCTTTGGGTCGATCAGGCCCGCATGTGATGAGGCGATGAAGAGGTCCGGGGTGAAGTCGTTATGATACGGTTTGATGCGGTAGCCGATTCCACTGAGCATGGGATCGTCCGAATTGAAATTGGTCAGATGAACGTCGCAGAAGTTGGATAGGGCGAACGCCAACTGGAGGATGTATTTACCACCGCCGGAGTAATCATTATGAGTTGTCTCGATAACCACGGTTTTTTTCTCGTTGCCAGGATTCATATGACTACCCCATACGTTGTCGGATCCTCGACCTCTGCCGGATGCAAAGCCGATTATTGCGTGGTAAAGCAATGTATATGCCAGAAACATATCGCTTGTAACATGCCGATATTGTATAATTTAATTTTGCCACCCCTAGTCCGTGTCAAAATTTTGAATCGTTCCGGTCAAGAAAAACATCTCTGGCAAAAACCCATTTAAGCTAGAGTCATGCAGCACTTCATGCGCTGCATGGAGCGAAACCGGTATATTCAGCCGCGGATTTTCATCTGCCGGACTTTTTGTTTGCCGGTAGCTTTCGAAAGAGGTTTAAAAAATCTGATTTTTGCCGATAAGTGCTACAGGTTTCACATCGGGAGTTTCACTAACCACGAGCCAAGGCAATCAAGATGACCGGAGTCATAGGGAAAATAGCCGTTCTCCTGGGGATGGGCCGCGAGGGGAAAACCATTGCCACATGGAAGCGAAAGCCGGGGAGGGTGCGGCGGGAAAGTGACACCATCACGATTTCCTCCGAGGCCCGCCGTCTCCTGGCCAGCGGTGGGGATGAGGGTGCAGCGGAGGATGATGCACGAATGAAATGAACCGCTGACTGGTTTGGACGCATCTCTATTCATAAGAAACAGCCCGCCGGAATGTTCGACGGGCTGTTTCTTATTTTGTCTGCGGTTTCAATGTCAAAAGATTGAATCAGCGCGTCATAATTTTAATGTGAACCATGTCCAGGATCGGACGTTTGCTATCGACACGCAACAGAAATTATAGTGGATGGGTGTGGAATGGTCCGGAATTGCTGGATAAAACACTTTATTCCTGTAGGGGCTCAGATATGGCAAGGTTCTTGTACTAATGAGAATAGCCCGGAAGAATGCAATGTCAAAACAATGCCATCGGCAGCATATCGATCGCGGCGGGACACCATGCGTAACCGGAACAGGCGCGGACAGCGGGAAATGAGGGGTTAGAATGAACACACCGAACGTGGTTCAAAACAGATCGAATGTCTGGTCGCCGGAGGTGATATTTCCGGTCATGCCCGGCT
>JAJYAX010000095.1 GCA_021779275.1 Deltaproteobacteria bacterium
CCGGGTCGGCCTGCTGCCCTTTGCCGGTGCCGCCTACCTGATGTGCCCGCTGACCGGGGATTACGGTGCCTTCGAGGATTCCCTGAAGACCGTCGACACGACCATCATCCCCAAGGGGGGGACGGATATCGCCGCCGCCATCCGCGAGGCCGAGACGGTTCTCAGCAATGAGGCCAATTATAAGCTTTTGATCCTGGTCACCGACGGGGAAAATCTGGAGGGAGACGCCCTGGCCGCAGCCCAGGAGGCGGCAGGCAAGGGGATGCGGATCTTTACCGTCGGCGTCGGCACCAGGGAAGGGGAGATCATTCCCCTCTCCGGGGGGGCCCACGGGTTTGTCAAGGATGCCTCGGGGAATTTCATTGTCTCCCACCTGGATGAGGCCACCCTGACCCAGATTGCCGAGAAGAGCAAGGGACTCTATGTTCCTTTGGGGAATAAAGGACAGGGCCTGGAGACCATCTACCGGAAAAAGCTTGCCCTCGTCCCCAAGGAAGAGCTGACCGAAAGGCGGCATAAGGTGCCGCTGGAGCGTTACCAGTGGCCGCTGGCCGTGGCGCTGGGGCTCCTGGCCCTGGAATTCATGATAGGGACCAGGAAATCAAGGCCCTTCCGTCTGCCCTTCCGGAAGAATGGTGGACAAGGTGGCAACGGAACGGTCGCCGGTATTGCGATCTTCCTCACCGCCTGCAGCCTCTTCTCCCAGCCTGCGGCCTTGCATGCCTCCGCCGGGGAGGAGGCGTACAGCAAGGGCGATTATCCGCAGGCCTTGGAGCAGTACAGCCGCCTGTTGAAAAGGCATCCGGACGACCCGAGGCTGCAGTTTAATGCCGGCGCCGCGGCCTATAAGAACAAGAAATATGACGAGGCCCTGGCGGCCTTTGATGCCGCGCTGAAAAGCAAGGATCTGGACCTGCAGGAAAAGGCTTATTACAATAGGGGAAATGCGCATTTCAAAAAGGGTGAGGATTCCCTGAAGACCGATACGCAGGATACCCTGGCCCAGTGGCAGGAGGCCCTTGATTCCTATGCCGCCAGCCTTGAACTGAAGCCCGATGACCAGGACGCCCTCTCCAACCGCAGTCTGGTGCAGAAAAAGATGGATGAACTGAAAAAGAAGGAGAACGAGCAACAGAAGAAGGATCAGAAGAAAGACGAGAAAAAAGACCAGAAAGACCAGAAGGAGCAGAACGACCAGCAGAAGGACCAGCAGGGGCAGCACGGAGCCCAGGATTCGCAGGCCCCGCAGAAACCAGATAAGCAGCCCGATAAGCAGCAGGGCGGACAGCAGGGGGACGAAAAGAATCAGGACAGCGCCGCGAGTCCGGACAAGAAGGATCAGCAGCAGAAACAAGCCGCAGCCCAGGCCCGGGAAGCACGGGAAGAGGCCGCCCGAGCCGAGGCCGGAATCGATAAGGAACGGCGTAAGGAAGGGAAAATGACCCGGGAGGATGCGGAACAGCTCCTCAACAGCCTGAAGAACGAGGAAGGAAAGGCCTTGAATTTCACCCCGACCGGTGGCAAGAGTAAAGACGACGAACCAAGGAGAGACTGGTAATGATGGATCGTGGATTTCGACAGAGGACAAGGCGGGTGGCAGGCAGGTTGTTTGCTGTCCTGCTTTTTCTGGCCGTCGCAGGCACTGTCGTCACCGGCTGGTGCCGGTCGGAGACGACGGTCTCGGCCTCCTTGAGTCCGGCTCAATTCCCGGTGGATGCGGGCGCAGCCCTGACCGTCACCGTCAATGGCAGCCGATCGGCCGATGTTCATCTTCCCTCTGTCCCCGGGCTCAGCTTTCAGGGGCGGGGCAAAAGCACCCGGATAGAGATGATCAATGGCTCTTTTTCTTCTTCTCTTTCAATGACCTACCTGGTCCAGGCGGAACGGCCCGGCAAGTATACGATCCCGCCGATCAGTGTGTCCGCCGACGGCAGCGCCCTGACCACCAGGCCTATTGCCCTTGAAGTCACTCAGGGAGGAGGTTCAGGTCAGGGACCTGCCGCCCCCCCGGCCGCAACCAGGCTCCGGGCGGGCGAGGCCGATAAGGTCGCCTTCCTGCGCATCAGTGAGATCAAAGGCGCAAGCTGGGTCGGAGAGGTCCTCCCCATCCGGATCAAGGCCTACTTCCGGCAGGGCATCAGGGCCAGCCTGAACGCCCTGCCGGTCATCAATGACGATGGTTTTGTGATGCCGCAGCTCGATCAGAAGCCCATCCAGACCGAGGAAACCGTCAATGGCATCCCCTATTCGGTCCTGACCTGGGACAGCTCCATCTCGGCGGTCAAAGAGGGCAGGCATTCCCTGACGGTGGAGCTTGAGGCCACCCTGCTCTTCCCCCGGCAGAGGAGAAATTCCTTCCCAGGCTTTGGCGATCAGGATCCCTTCCAGGATGATTTTTTTCAGAATTTCTTCGGCGGATTTGACAGTAAGACCGTCAAGGTGGCCAGCAAACCGATCACCATTGAGGCCAGGCAACTGCCGACCGCCAACCAGCCGCCTGATTTTTCCGGAGCCATTGGCCGCTTCAGCCTCTCGGTTAAGTCCAAGCCGGCTCAGGTGGAGGCGGGTGACCCCATTACCCTGACCATGACCGTCTCCGGCAACGGAAATTTCGACCGGGTTGAGACCCCGAAATTTCCGGAGGACCCGAGATGGAAGACCTACCCCCCCTCCGCCGAATTCAAACAGGGGGACAGTCCAAGCCAGGGGAGTAAGAAATTTGAGCAGGCGATTGTGGTCAAGGACGATGGTGTCACCGAGATCCCGCCGGTCTCCTTTGTGTATTTCAACCCGGAAACGGAAAAGTACGTGACCCTGACCAGCGCCGCAATCCCGCTTGCCGTACACCACAGCAAGCAGGAGGCCGCTGCGGCAAGCGCCGTTCCGGGCCCGCCTGCGGCGGCAGTGAAGGCGGAGCCGGAGAGCCACGGCATCGCCGGTCTCGCCCCCATCCATCTGCAGATGGGGAGCCTGCAGAAAAAAATCACTCCCCTGTTCGCCAGGGGATGGTTTGACCTCCTGCTGGCCCTGTGCGCCGTCCTGCTTCTGGCTGTCTTCTTCTGGAAGGCGCGGCTGCGATATCTGCGCAATAATCCGGAGCTCTGCCGGAAGAAGGCGATGCATGAACTTCTTGCCAAAAATATGGCCCTGATAGACGAGGCTGCAGTCAGTAATGACAGCAGGCATTACCTGGCGACCTGCCGGAAGGCGATCCAGGAGGTGCTCGGCCGCCATTGGCGGATCGAACCCTCGGCCATCACCCTGGCCGACCTGCAGACACGGCTGCAACCGTCTTCCGGCCTGATTACCGTCTTTGCGGCGGCTGAACAGGGAGCCTATGCCGACTTCACCCTCTCTCCGGCCCAGATACACGAGTACGCTGAGCACATCCACAAGGAGCTTTCCGAACTTCCATGAAATTGACCAGATACGCTCTACTCCTGCCGGCAATTTGTGCTGTTCTGCTCATCGTCGCTCTGGCGGCTCCTCTGGCAACCGCCGCCCCGGCGCAATCCCCAGAGGTCCTCTTTCAACAGGGAAACGATCTGTACGGCCAGGGAAAATACCAGGAGGCCTTGCAGGTCTATAGCCGGATCATCGCCGAGGACGGCTTCTCCGGACCGCTTCTTTCCAACCTGGCGGACTGCTACGCCCAGACCGGCCGGGCCGGCCTTGCCATTCTCAATTACGAAAGGGCCCTGCGCCTTTCTCCCGGAGACTCGGACAGCAGGGGCAACCTTGAGCTGCTGCGCAAAAATCTGGGGCTTTTCCAGGAAGAACTTCCCCTGGCCCGTCATGCAGCCTCTTTTTTAGACCTTGACCAATGGACCCTGCTGGCCGGAGTTTTTTTGGTCTTCCTGACCCTGATCAATCTGGCGGGCTTACGTTTTTCCAACGGCAAACAGGTGCGGCGCTGGCTGGGAGGACTCTGCCTTGCGGTCTTGCTTGTAGCGACCGCCGGGGCCCTATCCCAATACCGGCAGCTGGATGAGGCCGTGGTCATAAGCAATGACGCCCACCTGCTCCTTTCCCCCTTTCCGGCTTCCTCCTCCGTGGGGGTCATTGCTGAGGGCCGCATTGTTTATACCTTGAAACAGCATGGCCGCTACTCTCTGGTGGAAGACCAGGTTGGCCGGACCGGCTGGCTGGAAAAAGACAAAATCGCCTCTATCGACGGCATTGCGGTCGGCCGCAAGGATTATCAAGACAAAAAGGGGAGTGCTCAATAAAACAGAGCAGCGGGGGTGTTCTCCGGCTCGCGCGCGGGTCTTTGGGAAAAATGACCGGAAAATTGATAAACCGTTCCTTCCCCCTTGGCGGTAAGGGGGAAGGAATGTCAGGCTCCGGTTAGAAAATCTTGGTCAGCACCAGGGTGGTAAAAACACCCTGGGACCGTTCCTCGGCCCCGAATTCCCACAGGCTTCTGAGGGTCAGAAACATCTTAACCGGAGGCAGGAAGACGCTGGCCTCAGGCCCGATTGCATAGACCCTGTCTTTAGGGACCCCATCATCACCGTTTGTTACCTGCCATTGACAGTAGCCGGTGGCGCCGACCTCCCAGGCGCCGATGCTCTTTCCCACGCCCCATTCAAAATGAAAATCATCGCCGGGCCGCAGATCCGTATCAGTGTTTTCGCCGTGGATTTCATAGCGGGCAAGGACCGAACCCGACCATGTCTTCGCTGCATCGAAATAATAGGTGCCTCCCAGGGTGAACATGGGTGTCCACATGCCTTTGCCGGGAGAGGCGGGCTCCGTCTTGTCGTATTGGCCGGTGGGCGCATAGACGCCGGCGCCGAAGGAGAGGTCGTAACGCGGGCCATGCCAGGACAGGATCAGGGGTTCAAAAAAGATATCGCCCAATCCGGATTGGCTGTCTTTTATGTTGGCGGCTTTTACTTTCAGATCAACGTTCATCAGCGGAACCACCATATCCATCCCGTAATCGGCGCCGAGGATCTTATGATCCGTAATCCAGATAAACCGGTTGGCGTTGACAAAGGTCGTAACGTCAAAGCCATTGTTTATATCATTCCCCTTACTGTCCTTTAATGTGTCGGCTGTATAAAACACATTGTACATCTTGTAGTAAAACCCCGGCGGCGGCACGGAACCTGCCTTGATTCCTTCAATTCCGTTGGGATATTCATTATCCGCAGCAGCACCGGCAGCCCCGGACATGCCCAGTATGGCCACCATCACCCATAGTACCCCGAAAAACTTTTTCATCCTTCACTCCCCAATGAGATGACAAGAAAACGCCTCTTAAGGCAGCTCTAAAAGACCAGACCGGCCCGGTCCCCGCTTGCCTGCAAACTGGGCGTATCCTAGCTGATCGTGGAAATCGAAGCAACACCAATTACGCCTTGGTACTCTTGTTGTTAGTTATATGATGAAGAGAATCCGTGGAAGTGAGAGACTGTGCTGGAATTTCACCCGGCCAGGCTGCCCGCAGAGGCTGCCGGGCCGGGGTAACTGCGTGGGGGAGAGTCTTTATCTATACTGCCTTCTCATTGCCTTCTTGTTGAGCTTTCCGACGCTCGTCTTGGCAATGGAATCGGTGATCAGCACCCTGTCCGGCACACCGTATCTGGGTATGACCCCTTTTTCGGCATATTCGATAAAGATTTTTCGCAGATCCTCTCCGGTGATCTTCTCGGCATTTGCTTTCAGAACCACCAGGGCAAGCGGCCTCTCCCCCCATTTTTCGTCGGGGACTCCGATCACCGCCGCCTCGCTGACCGCCGGATGCCGGCTGATGATATCCTCGAGGGTCAGGGAAGAGATCCATTCACCGCCGGTCTTGATCACGTCCTTCAACCTGTCGGTGACCTGGAGGTACCCCTCCTCATCGATGAACCCGATATCGCCGGTATGCAGCCAGCCGTTTTCCCAGAGTTCTTCGCTCTTTTCCTGATCCTTCAGATAGCCCTGGGTGAGCCAGGGGGTCCTGGCGACGATTTCGCCGGTGGTTTGGCCGTCGTGGGGCAGGGGGTTTCCCTGCTGGTCCACGACCTCGATCATAACATTGGAGACCGGCAGTCCCGTCCGGCAGCGAATTTTTATCTGGGACTCCTGGTCCCAGTCCATCATAGGGGGCTTCAGGCTGGCGATGGTCAGAATAGGACAGGTCTCGGACATCCCGTAGCCGGTAAACACGTTGATGCCCAGTCCCATGGCCGCCTTGCACAGGCCGGCGGACATCGCGGAGCCGCCGATAATGATCTTCAAACCCTTCAGATCGACCTGGTTGATCGACGGGCTGGCGAACAGCATATTCATGATGGTCGGGACACAGTGGGAGAAGGAGACCTTTTCGCTGGAGATCAGACGCAGCAGCATATCCGGCTCGTAGCG
>JAJYAX010000096.1 GCA_021779275.1 Deltaproteobacteria bacterium
CGCCGATCTTCTCCTGCTCACCGGCGGCAGTTTTGCCGAACTCTGTCAGTAGGTTGGAGTTCTCTTCAGGAAGGATCAAGAAAAATATCAGCCATCGCAGCCCGGAGCCATGCCATGATTCCCTCGGATTGTATGAAATATGTGATTCTGACACTCCTTGTCGGCGCCTGGTGCTTTTTGCACAGTGCATTGATATCGGTATCCGTGACCGGATATCTCCACCGGCGGTTGGGGGAAGCCTTTCGATTCTATAGAATATTCTTCAACGTGATCTCCCTTCTGACCCTGATCCCTGTCGTCATGTATGCAGATGCAGTGCGGACTGAACCGATATTTCGCTGGGAGGGATATCTGCGGATACTCCAGGTGCTCTTTCTGGGAACGGCTGTTCTCCTGTTTTACCTGGGCGCGCGCCGGTATGATGCGGGCCGATTCCTGGGGTTCAAACAGCTGCGGGAAGAAATTTCCGGCAAGGGGCTGACCGGCGCCGGTGTCCTGGATACGGCGGGCGTCCTCGGCATAATACGACACCCCTGGTATCTCGGGTCGCTGTTTCTTCTCTGGCCCAGGCCGCTTGATGTCTCCGCAATTCTCGTCAACGTGCTGCTCACTGGATATCTCATTGCGGGAGCCTGTCTTGAAGAGAGAAAACTGGTGCGGGAATTTGGGGAGGAATACCATGCCTATCAGAAGAGGGTGTCCATGTTCCTGCCGTATAAGTGGCTGAGGTCGAAAATGCGATCAAGACCGTAAGGCATCAGAAAAACGATTCTCCGGCCTGTGGAAATTTGGTGTGAATGCTTTGCATTTTCGATTTCCGCCGAGGGGAAAAACAGCTCTTCTCTAATGTTTCCAAAGAGTACAGCCGATGAGATACCGTATGGACCGAAACGCCGGATTATTTAATGGATATGGAGAGAGAGGATGAGACCTTCCAGCAATCAATGCCCTGCAGCACCCTCTTCCAGGTAACCGGATGATATTCTGCAAGGTCTGCGGAGAGGCGCTGAATCTCTTCGAAACCCGGGACGAAGAGATCTGCTACGCCTGCCTGCGCAAGGACATAAAGCAAGCGAGACCCGCGCCCGTCCGGGAGACGGGCGCGATGGATTTTCTGTCGGAAGCGCTTCTCGCCCATGAGGAGGATAAACTCGTGGTCCGTTCGCCGGAGGGCTGGATCTTGTGGAGCGCTCCGGCCAGCGAAACACATAACCTGGGGGCGATCCTGGCCAGAGCCGGGCGAATCCATGCGATACGAAAAAAGCGGCAGAAATAGACGGGGACGGCGGTCTGCATGGAGACTCTCTCCTCCGGCATTCTCCGGCCGGAGGAATCCCCTCCTTGGCGTGCACATGCAGTCACGATCAGCGGACAGCGGACTATGACGATTACGATTTCGATAGGGTCAGGCAAGGGCGGCACCGGGAAGACCATGGTTGCCGCCAACATCGGACTCCTGCTGGCCAGGACCGGCAGGAGAGTCTGCGTCGTCGATCTGGATCTGGGAGGAGCCGACATCCATATTCTCTATGGCCTCTTCAGGCCGGAATTCGGCTTGACGGATTTCCTGAACAGAAAGGTTGCGGACCTGGGCGATATTGTTCAGACCCTCGACGCCTTCGGCGGCCTGCAGATTATTGCCGGCAGCGGCGACACCCTGCGTACCGCCAATATCTCTTTTCAGGAAAAACACCGGCTGCTGCGAGGCCTTTCCTCGCTTGACGCCGATGTCCTTCTCCTGGACGTTGGGGCGGGCGGCAGCTACCATGCCCTGGATTTTTTTATGTTTTCCGATATTCAGATTTGCGTGACCAATCCCGAACCGACGGCCATCCTGGATTTTTACAACTTTCTGCAGCTGGCGACCATCCGCCAGGCTCTCAGCGGTTTTCTTTCCCAGAGCGAGATCGGCAAGGCCCTGAAGGAACGGAACTTTCAGACCTTAACCGAGGTTTTTGCCCTGGCCGATGAGATCCAGCCCGGCGCACGCGAGAAGATTCAGCAGTCGCTTACCTCCTTCAATCCTCTCCTTGTCACGAATATGGCGGGGGCGAATGCCACGATCAACAAGCTTGGGCTGCGGAAACTCGCCGCCAAATATCTCGGCATCTCCATCCCTGACCTCGGTGAAATTCCATATGATACCGCGGTTCAGGAGTCTGTTCGAGCCTATCTCCCGGTTTGTGAATACTTTCCCAAGGCCCCGGCCTCCCTTGCCCTGGCGGATATCAGCGCCAAACTGGAGAGGGTGATCGACCTCTTCAACAGAAAGCGGCTGAGTCCTGATCGCTAGTCTCTCCATAATCTGCCGGCAATGAGCAGGATTGCGGCCTGTAGAAGGAGGATGAGCGCCACGCAGCCGATCCACCCGGTTTGTTTCCAGAAAAAACCCGGCAGGATGGAACCCATGCCGCCGCCGAAATAGTAGAGGGCCACATAGAGGCCTGCCGCCGAAGACCGGGCCTGGCCTGCGGCCCTGCCCACATAGCTGGAGGCTGCGGACTGACAGGCAAAGACACCGGTCGAGGCCAGCGTCAGCCCGGTGATGATCACAGGCAGTGAATGGATCAAGGTCAGGAGCATGCCCGTGACGATGATGCCGACGGCGATCCGCAAGGTCCGGAGATTGCCGATGCGATCCAGGATCACCCCTGAAACGGGCGTTATCACGGCGCCGATCAGATAGACGGTGAAGATGGCGCCCAGGGCGGCCGGCCCCAGCAGAAAGGGTTTGTCCGCCAGATAGAAGTTGACATAGGTAAAGGAGGCGACCTGGCAGAACAGGACGTTGAACCCTATCGCGTAGGTGGCCAGGAGCTGGGGATTCTTCAGGTGCAGGCGCAGGGAGGCCAGGGATGCCGCGGTCCCGGTCTGCCGGACAAATTTCGTGGAGCGGGGCAGAAACCGCAGGGTGGTAAGACTGCCGAGCAGCGAGATTGCGCTGATAAAGACAAAGGCGACACGCCAGTTGAAATGGGTGGCGCAGAGGCCGGCGATAAAGCGTCCGGAGAACCCGCCGACAACCGTGCCGGTGACATAGGTCGCCATGGTGGAACCGACGGCCTGCCGCGGGGATTCTTCGCTGATATAGGCCATGGCGACGGCGATAATGCCGGGGATAAAGAGTCCCTGCAGAAAACGCCAGCCGATGAGCTGGCTCAGGCTGCCGGATGTCGCCGCCAGGAAGGTGGGCAGGGACAGACCCAGCATGGCGGCAATGATCACCCGTTTTCTCCCCAGGGTGTCGGCCAGCAGACCGACCAGAGGCGCGGTCAGGGCCACCGCCAGCACCGGGGCGCTCACCGTCAGGCTGACCATGAGTTCCGAGGCGTGGAAGACTTCCCGGAACCGGGGCAGCAGGGGCTGGGTAACATAGAGATTGATAAAGGTGGCGTAGCCGGTGACAAACAGGGCGATAAGGACGCCGATCCTGCTGCCGGCGGAGACCTCCCGGGTCCCGGTTGTTTCACGTATCGGTCGTCGTGCTTCTGTGATTCCAGACATGGTTTCGTCCCGAGGGTAAAGCCCCATGGATGCGGTGGCTCGAAAAGGCGGAAAGGAGGCGTCCAGTCACACCCCCTCCCGCAGCTGCTTACGGACAAGATTACTGTTGCCAGACTAAGATGTCCAATATATTATTAGGCTATAATTGATACTTCATATATATTAATCGCCATGGAACTCAGACATCTCCGTTATTTTGTTGCGGTGGCCGAAGAACTGCACTTCGGGCGAGCCGCCAAACGGCTGGCCATGTCCCAGCCGCCCTTGAGCCAGCAGATCAAACTGTTGGAAGAGGAAATCGGTGTGGTCCTTTTTCTGCGGACCAAGCGGCAGGTGGAGCTTACCGCGGCAGGCGAGGTCTTTCTTGGCGAGGCCAGAAAGGCCATCGCCCAGGCCGAGCACGCCATCCGGGCAGCCCGGCGGGCCGCGCGCGGCGAGATCGGCCGACTGGCGGTGGGATTCGTCAGCTCAGCGGTCTACGGCCAGGTCCCCTCCATCTTCCGTCTGATGCGCAGCCGGTATCCCGGGGTGTCGCTGGTCCTGCAGGACCTGACCAGTGAAGAGCAGGTGGAGGCGGTGAAGGCCAACCGGATCGATGTCGGCCTGATCCGTCCCCCCGTCCTTGCCGCGGAGTCGCTGGCCATGCGGGTCATCTGGCGGGAGACCCTGATGGTTGCCCTGCCGGAGGGCAACCCCCTGGCCCGGGAGGCTGAGATCGCGGTGGAGGCCCTGGCCGGGGAATCCTTCATCCAGATTCCCCGCCATGTCGCGCCGGGATTCTATGATCAGTGTATCCGGATCTGCGCCCGGGCCGGATTTGCGCCGAAGATCGTGCAGGAGGCCCGGACCACTCCGACCATCGTCAGTCTGATCGCAGGCGGCATGGGCGTATCCATCCTTCCTTCCTCGCTTATGAGCCTGCAGCGGTCAGGCGTCGTCTACCGTCCTCTGAAAACCCCGGCGCCCACCACGGATATGGCCGTAATCTGGCGCCCCGCCGACGAGTCGCCGACCCTTCGCTCTTTTCTGGAGATCATCTGGGAGGTGGCGGAGATCCGGGAGCAGTAGAAAAGGTCCGGGAGGTCATTCCTGAGGGGGTTTTGAGGAGATATCCAGAATCTTTACCGTGCTGTCGAAGGTCTTCCAGCCATGGTGACTGCCTGCAGGGATAAAATAGCACTCAGAGGCCTTCAGCACCCGGCGTTCCTGCTCGACAAACATCTCTATCCGGCCTTCCAGGACGATTCCGCACTGATCAAAGGGGTGGGTATGACCGGCATCCTCCTTGCCGGCATCTATCTGCATGCAGACCATGATCAGGTCATCGCCGATCTCCGCCTTGCTCATGATGCCCGGCCTGAACGTCGCCAGTTCCAGGGTGTCCACGTTCCAGAAAGCCATATGTTCCTCCGTTATTTTCAATGAAATGATAGAGAGAGGGGTCATCTAACCGAGGACGTCGGCGGAATTGCCGGTGCAACAGGGAAAGCCTCGCACCCGCTGTCCCTCGATGGAAGGGACACCTGTCTCCTCGTACCGCCTCAGAGCTTGGGGATATGGAACCGGCTGATCATCAGCGAGCCCGAAACAGCAAACATCAGGACAAGCGGATGAAGCCTGAAGCCGGCCAGGCTGATCTCGCCGAACCACAGGTCCTGGCCTATCGCACCGGACCATGTCGCCAGCGAGAGAACCAGGACCAGGAGGATCGAAACCGGTATGGGGGTCCCTTCGAAGTACTTCACCTTGCCGGTCCCTTGCGACAGTGTCTCCGCGGTGACATTGTACCGGGCAAGGCGTGAGACGCCGCAGGCGACGAAATACGCCAAAATGACGCGGTCGTAGAGACCCTGCATGCCGCAACCGTACCCGATGATGGCGGGGGCCACCCCGAAGGATATCACATCGGCCAGGGAGTCGAGTTCTCGGCCCAGTATCGAGGTTTTCTGCCGCCACCTGGCGATGCGGCCGTCCAGGACGTCGAATATCAGTGCCACCAGGATGAGGCTGCAGGCGAAGTAGACGTGCATCACGTCATGGACCTGAATGTAGGTTATGACGGAGAAGATTGCACCTGTGCCGCAGACGGCATTCGCCAGGGTGAACCAGTCCGCCAGGTGGAACTCTCGAATCATCGAAAACCGTTTTTTCGGAGTACCTGTCGTCATTGACTATACCTTTTCTTTATGGAGAAACAGATGTGCAGAGCGAATGGTCTTCTTTCTCTCCGGATAGTGTTCGATACCTTCTTAATATAAGAGAGAGCGTATCATGATCGCGGTCGTGATACAACACTTGAACAACGCAATATATTGTCCTGCATCAAATTTTCCTGGGATATTTTCAAAGGACTCGAATAGTCAGGGGGCTTACTTGCCGACAGGCTCTCAGCGGATTGACTGCTGTTGAAAGAGTGAAAAGCTCGGAATCACTGCATAGAAGCGAATTCCTGAATATTGTTCTGTTGATACAAAGTCCGGAGGTTACGAGCGCGTCATTTTGCTCCCGTTATCAAAGCAGCTGCCTGTCGAAGACGGCCCGCCAGCATCTCGGCCTCCGGCCCTCGCAGCCCGGTCCATTCACTGCCTTTCCGGAACCTCTCGATCTCGGGCCACCAGTATTCGTTGAAGGTGCTGTCGGCTGTCAAGACAGCCTTGGCCGCCGCATCCGATTCAGTGTTGCCAGCCTCGAAGTAGTCAATAAGGGCGGTTAAGGTCTGGAGTATTTCCTCGGTATCCATGGCGCATCCTCCCGGGTCAGCCCATCTTGTCCATCCGTCCCGTTTCCCTGACGGAAGAACCGCGGGTGAAAAGAGGGACGGGTCTTTATTTGGCTGAAGTTTTCTATAAA
>JAJYAX010000097.1 GCA_021779275.1 Deltaproteobacteria bacterium
CCTTGTGGTCGAAGGACACGATAAACGATCCCTTGTAACGCCCCAGAAGCGGGCTGTCCTTGCTCCCCTTCACATCCGCCGTTGGAATCACCGCATTCGCTAGTCCACTGGATGCGGTGGCGATCAACAGAAAAAGCCCAACCAACATTCTGAATAACATTCTCCCCTCCCTTCGTGTTTCTCTATCTTATGTATAGACCAATAACTCTATGGCCCACCCACCGATTATGCATCCTGTAAAGGAACTCCTCACTTCTTCCTGGTATCAGATCCTTGCCTTTGATAGTATGATACAAACACAGGCTGAGCAACGTTTATTTTCTCTGAGCATCGTCCTTCCCCAACGGTTGAAATGGCGTGCCATCACGCCAAACCATGCGCCGGGGCAATACTCAATTCATCGAATTTCCGCTCATTCTTTTATACTGGAACGCATATCCGATACTCGCTATGGAAAGAAAAAAAATACTGGTAGTTGATAACAACGCAGTTATGGTCAAACTGATGACCTCCTTTCTGGAAAGGGAAGGACATGAGGTCATCAGCGCTGAAGATGCATTTTCCGCCCTTGATGTCTTGAAAGAATTTATCCCGGAGATTATCTATGTCGATCTGGTCATGCCGAGGATCGGAGGAGACTGTCTCTGTAAAATATTCCGCACCATTCCCCAGTTGGCCGGCTGCTATATTGTTATAGTTTCCGCGGCCGTAATGGAGCAACAGATCGATTTTTCTCGGATAGGTGCCAATGCCTGCATCGCCAAAGGTCCATTTTCCCAGATGTGCGGGCATATTCTGGATACGATAGCAGAGTCAGCCGCACCCTTGCCGGCAGCTGCCGGCTTGAAAATCCGGGGTGTTAAAGACCTCCATAAACGGCAGATCACCACAGACCTGCTCATGGCAAACAAGCATCTGCATATTATGCTTGAAAGTATGTCCCAAGGGGTCATAGAACTGGTCGGGAAACGCGTGTCGTATGCCAATTCTGCAGCCCTTTTTCTGCTGCAGGTCAGCCAGGAAAACCTCATCGGCTCCTATCTCGACGAAATTCTGGAACCAGCCACCTGGAAAAGGCTGGCTCCGATCATTGAAAACTGTCCCGTTGAGGTTCCGTTGGAGGCGGAAAACTCAACTTTACACATCCACGACCGGCATATTGTTCCTCAGTCTATGAGAACACAGGAAGACGACATGAACAGGATCGTTTTGCTGACGGACATCACTGATCGAAAACGAATGGAGGCAATTGTCGAGGCCACGAATCTGAACGAAAATCTCGGGTATATTTTTTCAGGGATACGTCATGAGATCGGCAATCCAGTGAATTCCATCAAAATGGCCCTTACTGTCCTGAATAAAAACATCCAGACCTACGACAGGGCCACCGTCGCTGAATTTGTTGATCGTTCCCTCAAAGAGGTTTTCCGCATTGAATACCTGTTAAAGGCCTTGAAAAACTACAGCCTTTTTGAAACTCCCGACCTGAAAAAAATGCGTCTGGATCATTTCATGAAAAATTTCGTCCCCCTTGTACAGGATGATCTTACCAGCAGGGCTATTAATTTAAAGATAATCATCGGTCACGGTGTGGAGTGGGTCTATACCGACAGCCGCGCCCTCCATCATATTCTCTTAAACCTGCTGACCAATGCTGCGGATGCCGTCGAAGGAAAAGAATCGCCCCGGATCGTTATCGGCATTTCCAGATCCTCGTCCTGGGTGAATATCAAAGTGGACGACAATGGCTGCGGAATAAGTGAGTCTGATCAGCAACTCCTCTTTAAACCATTTTTCACCTCAAAGGCCAAGGGGACTGGGCTGGGGCTGGTCATTGTGAAAAAAATGCTCATGAAGATGAACGGAGCCATCACCCTCCAGAGTGATACACATTTCGGGACTACTGTTACTATAATGCTGCCGGAGGATGAATAGATGAGCCGTAACGTGCAAAAAAATCTCGTGATTATTGATGACGACCGACTGTTCTGTGACTCCGTTCGCGCCTTTTTTGCCGACATTGACCTGGAGGTTTTCCAGGCCCACAGCATAGGTGAGGGGCAACGGCTCTGTAACGAAAAAAAAGTCGATGTGGTGCTTCTCGATCAGAAGCTCCCTGACGGTCTCGGCGTTGAGCTGTGCGGTCCGATCCTGGCGGCGAACGACCAGACGAAAATAATATTTATCACCGCCTATCCAACCTTTGACAATGCAGTCAAGGCCGTTCGTACCGGAGCCTACGACTATCTGGCCAAACCCGTAGATGCCGAAGAGCTGAGGTTGACTGTGACGCAGGCCTTCCGGACGCTGGAACTCGAGAGGGTCGAACAGATTCATGCGTATACCAGCAGGAAGGATAATGCCGAGACGGTCCTCATAGGGGCGGATGGAGGGTTAAGGGAGGTCCACCGACTGATCGGATTGTCCGCCGCCAGCGATGTCCCTGCTCTGATCACCGGAGAAACGGGAACAGGCAAAAATGTTGTCGCCAAATCCATCCACTATCTCCAGGCGGAAAAGGGGTCGTTCATCGGCATCAACTGTGCGGCCCTGCCGGAAAACCTGATCGAAGCAGAGCTGTTCGGCTATGAAAAGGGGGCCTTCACGGGGGCCGTAGCAGGTCGAAAAGGTATATTTGAGATGGCCGAGGGGGGGACCCTTTTCCTTGACGAAATCGGGGATCTGCCCTTGCATCTGCAATCCAAACTCCTGGGCGTCCTCGACGACAAAATGCTCAAACGACTCGGCGGCCAGTCGCTACGCAAGGTGGATGTCCGCATTATCGCCGCCACCAATATCAATCTGGAAGAGGCCATCCGTGACAAACGGTTTCGGGAAGATCTTTATTACCGGCTCAGTGTGCTGAGAATCCATGTCCCTCCCCTGCGCCGACGTAAGAGCGATATCGCCGCTCTCTGCCGGCATTTCCTCCAAAAGATTGCCCGACACCCCGCACTGGAACTGCCGGAAGCGGAAATACGGCAAATGGAGGAATACCATTGGCCGGGCAATGTCCGCGAGCTGAAGAATATCATCGAACGTTCCGTCATTTTGCAGATAGACGGCATGATCCATCCCTCGGAACTTTTGGAAAACAGCTTTCCCACTGTTCCTGACCTCGTGGCGTCGAGACCGAAAGGGGCCGCCACCCTGGCTGAAATGGAACGGCGGCATATCCGCATGGTCTTGCTGCAAATGGATAACAACCATACACGTGCGGCGGAGGCCCTGGGGATATCCCGTTCCACTCTTATCAGAAAGCTTAAAGACTACCGGATCCTGCCGGGAGAAGCAGAACACTACACTGACTTAAAATAGGACACCTGAAATCATCCACTCGGACCAATCCCCTCTGTAGCATATCGCGTAACTATTTGTATAATCGCGACTCTTTCGCAGCAATCCTTCCTGGCATGATTTATGCTTTAAGATTTCATGACGAGTATCCAACTCCAAAGCGGGAAGACGATAATGAAAAATATCCTGATAGTAGACGATGAGGTCCGGCTCCTCCAAAGCATTGAGGCAGGCCTGCTGCTCTACCGGAAGAAATTCAAGGTGCTTACTGCCGCCAACGGAAAAGAAGCAGTCAAGATCCTGAATGCAACGGCAATCGACCTCGTCGTCACAGATCTGAAGATGCCGGAAATGGATGGCTTTGAACTGCTAGCCTATATCCATGGGAAATTTCCGTTCCTTCCGGCCATCGTGATGACCGCTTTTAGCACGCCGGACATCGAACAAAAGCTCCTGAACGGCAACGGCATAAAATTATTGGAAAAGCCAATTGAATTCGATGAACTTGCCAATTCCATTTCCGAAGCCTTGGAGCGGGATGCAAAGGAAGGTTCTCTTACCGGGATCTCGCTTGCAAACTTCCTTCAACTTCTGGAAATGGAGCAGAAAACATGCCTGTTGGAGGTAACATCCAAGGAGAGCCGGGGATATATATATTTCCATCAGGGTGAACTGTATGCCGCTATATCAGGGGAGGAAAAAGGAGAGGAGGCCGTCTATAAAATGCTCCTTCTGGATGATGTTTTTATCACCTTTAAAAAACAGCCTATGAAACAGATTAAGAGATTGATCTCCAAGCCCCTCTTTTCCCTCCTGATGGAAGGACTGAAGCGCAAGGATGAAATGACGAACACCAGTGGTGGGGATTCTCTTCCCCCGGAAGAGGCTGAAACACCTTTAGACCGCTCCAATGAATCACAGGAAAGGGCAGATCTTCCGGGGAGGCTTTCTCAGGAGAGTGAGGAGGCCACAGGAAGTTACTCTTCCGCAATAAACAACCCTCTACAAGGAGATGAAAAAATGGCACAAGCAGATGAAATTCTCGCAAGATTAAAAGATGTTGAAGGTTTCATGGCCGTCGGAGTTTTTACCCCGAACGGTGAAATGGCAGCCCAGGTCAATAATTCCGGCATTAAACTGGCCGAAGTGGGATCGCTTGCAAACGATGTCCTGCTCAAGGCGCAGAAGGCGACAGGACTGATGGATGTGGGAAGAGGGCAGGTCGTCCATATCGAAGCGCCGAAGGCTCATATCTTCGCCAGATGTCTTAATGAAAATGCAGATTTTTCCGCCACCGAGGCCGGGAAAGCACATGTGCACGTCGTCCTGATTATGGAAAAAGACGGCAACCTCGCCATGGCCAAGATGAAACTTGGCTCGGTCATTCAGGAGGTGGCTGTTGCCTTCCGATAAGACTTAAGATAAGGCTTGAAAGGCTGTATCATATCCTGATACGTGATTCCGGCCGACAATATGCACCCGGGGGAGAGCATGAAAAGGGGATATTTGCCTGTGACAGCCAAGCAATAAATGTCGCCCCCTCCAGGCTCTCCCTCTTCCATTGCCAGACAATCCGCTCTTTCAAGGCAGGGCCATGTTCTGTTATACTGGGTGCATGAGCTCTTCATGGCGTATCCAGGACATCATCGATCTTGAGTATTTTCTCCTGCAGGATAAGGAACGGACAACACCTGCGGAACTGCAGGAGATCCGGGAACGGGACCGGCGGATTTATCGGAAGATCATGGCGTCCGGGGCCGACGAAACGCCCGGCCGCAATCTTCTGCTGGGACTCTGGCTGCAGGCCCGCAGGGAAGAGGATGGACCAGGTGGCGGCAACCGTCTACCCGGCATGCTCACCGCAGAGATTCATGCCAAACTCCGGGGGCTCTTTCCCGCGTTCGGTATCCTTACAGGAGTGGGGGCGGGTCTGTCTTTTTTTACCTATACCGGCACGGCCCCGCTGAACGTCTTCCATTACCTTGCAGCCTTTGTCCTTCTCCAGCTGGCGATCTTGGCCCTACTCGCCGGCTCCGTGATCCTGCGGACAGGAAGACCCGCCCGGCCCCCGACCCTTCTCTCCTCTCTGGTGGCGGGACTCCTGGTCAGGCTCTACCAGGCCGCCGCAGGCAGGCTGCTGGCCGGGATGTCGGCGGTTAAGAGGCACAGTTTTCAGGCCACATTGGGTACTTTGAAAGGAAAGCGGCACTATGCCCCTCTGCTCTTCTGGCCGGTTTTTCTTCTCCTGCAGCTCTTTGCCATCGGTTTCAACACCGGCATGCTGGCCATCACGCTCTTCAAGGTGGCCTCAACCGACATCGCCTTCGGCTGGCAATCGACCATCCAGTTCAGCGCCGAGGCGATCTTTCATTTCGTCCGGGTCCTGGCCCTGCCCTGGTCCTGGTTCGTCGGCGGCGCACTGGCCTATCCGTCCCTGCCGGAGATCGAAGGAAGCCGGATCATCCTGAAGGACGGCATCTATCATCTCACCACCCTCAACCTGATCTCCTGGTGGCCCTTTCTCTGCCTTGCCCTGCTCACCTATGGTCTGCTGCCGCGCCTCCTTCTGCTGCTGCTGGCTGTGTACAGACAGAGACGGAGTCTTGCGAACCTTAAGCTCGATCAGGCCGGGTTCGACCGGCTTCTGGTCAGAATGCAGACCCCGCTTGTCTCCAGCCAGGCGGCGCCGGAAGAACAGCAGGGACGGGATATGACCGGGCCGGATCAGAAGGCCGAAGAGGACGACAGCATGGCCCGGACCGGGACGCTGGTCCTGGTCCCGGACGATATCTTCGAAAAGTGCGAGGATGCCGAGCTGAACCGGGTCCTGGGCGGGGATTTCCTCGTGAAAAAGATCAAATTCGCCCAGGATTATGCCTCCGACCAGGATATCATTAGGGACCTTGCCGCCTCTGGAGTCAAGGGCCAGGCCATCCTGATCCTGATGGAGGCATGGATGCCTCCGATAACCGATTTCATTGTCTTTCTGGGTAACCTGCGGCGGGCATCGGCCAGGGCAACCGTCATCAGGATCGGCCTGATCGGAAGACCA
>JAJYAX010000098.1:0-5899 GCA_021779275.1 Deltaproteobacteria bacterium
GATCTCCGGCTGCGGGATTTTACGATCAATGCCATGGCGGTTCGTCTCGCTGGTCTGGTCGGCGAGATCCCCGATCCCACCCTGATCGATCCGCTGCAAGGATGCCGGGACCTGGAGAGCAGGATGTTGCAGGTCTGCGGCGACCGGGCCTTCACCGACGATCCGCTGCGGATGCTGCGGGGATACCGGCTTTCCGCTGTCCTGGGCTTTGCGCTCAGTGCTGCGGCGCTGGCAGCGATTGAGGCCCGCAGCCCCCTGATTTCGGGTGTGGCGGCCGAGCGGATACAGCACGAACTGGACCTGATCATGGAGTCGGAAGAGGCCATGCCCGCAATCACGGGCATGGCCGCGACGGGACTTCTCTGGCATATTGTCCCCGAATTGCAGAGAGGGCTTGGGGTCGAGCAGCCCGGCTTTCATCATCTGGATGTCTTTCACCACAGTCTGGCGGCCCTGGGCTGCATGGAGGAGATTCTTAGGCGGCCGGAGAGATATTTTCCGGGACAGGGTCCGGTCTTTGCCCGGTATGCCGGCGGGAAAGGGATACGAAAAGGACTCACGTGGGCGGCCCTGCTGCATGACATGGGCAAGCCGTACACGATGGAGGTGCGCCCCCAAGGACGGATAACCTTTTACAACCATGATCGGGTCGGCAGGGAGCTCTTTTTGGGCCTGGCCGCACGATTGAAGTGGAGCAATGCGGCCAGGGATGTGACTGGGCGGCTGATTGAACTGCATATGCACCCCTTTCATCTCTGCAACGTCAGGCGTAATGCTCCTCTCAGCCGCCGGGCCTGCCTGAGGATCTGGAAAAAGGCGGGCGACCATCTGCCCGGTCTTTTTCTGCTGGCCATGGCGGATAGCCTGGCCTGTCGGGGAGAGCTGAAGCCTGCGGGCATGGAGGCGGAGCTGGCCGCCCTGTTCGACGATCTGCGGACGACCATCGACCGGGTCGTCCGGCCGGTGGTCTTGGGGCCCCGGCTGGTGACCGGCAGGGACCTGATCGAGAGATTCAACCTGTCACCCGGCCCTGTCTTTGCCGTCATCTTGGCCGAACTGGAGCTGGCCATGGTCGAGGGGCATGTTCACGGCCGGAAAGAGGCGTTTGACTGGGTCGGGCGCTACCTGCGGAAGAAGATGCCGGAAGAGAGGGCCTGATCTGCGGGGGCATTTCCCTTTTCGTCTTGTCAAAGAAAAATAAATGGACTAAAACGTGCGCAAAGTAAGAGATTATTATTTTAAAAAAGCCAAAAAGGATAAGTATCCGGCTCGTTCGATCTATAAGCTGGAAGAGGTCCAGCAAAAGCATCATTTCCTGCATCCGGGCGACAGCGTCCTCGATCTGGGCTGCCATCCCGGCAGCTGGTCTCTCTACGCCTCCGAGGTGGTGGGGAAAAGGGGCATCGTCGTGGGTGTGGATCTGCAGGAGACCGTTGCTGCGGTGCGGCCCGAGGGCGCGGAGATCCACTGGCTCCGCCAGGACATCATGGAACCCGAGCTGATCGTCCGGGTGCGAAAATTCAGGCCGGCCTTCAAGGTCCTGATCTCGGATCTTGCCCCGAAGACCACCGGCAGCCGCTGGGCGGATCATCAGCAGTCCCTGCAGCTGGTCCGGCGGACCCTGGCGCTGGCCGAGATTCTGCTGTATGATCATGGACACTATATCTGCAAGATCTTCCAGGGAGAGGACTTTCCGGAATTCGTCCAGGAGGTCAAGGATCGCTTCGAGACAGTCAAGGTCGTCAAACCGAAGAGTTCGCGGACCGAGAGCCGGGAGGTCTTCGTGCTGGGGTTGGGCTACAGAAAGCCCATGGCCGCTGGAAGACCGATAGAGCAGACGTAACTGGCATCCGTCGCCGGTGTTGGGCCGGACGTCATTAATAAGAAACCAAGAACGGAACACTTCTATAATTCCAACAGGTAAAGGATATGTCAGGACATTCAAAATGGTCAACAATCAAGAGGAAAAAAGGCGCGATCGACGCCACGCGGGGGAAGATGTTTACACGGCTGATCAAGGAGATCACCGTGGCGGCACGGAGCGGCGGCGGTGATCCCGACGGCAATCCGCGCCTGCGCTCCGCCATACTCACCGCCAAGAAAGAAAATATGCCCAAGGATAATATCACCCGGGCCATCAAGAAAGGCACCGGCGAGATTGCAGGCGAGGTGTATGAAGAGATCCTCTATGAGGGCTATGGACCGGGCGGAGTGGCGGTCCTGGTGGAATGCATGACCGACAACCGCAACAGGACCGTCGCCGATGTCCGCCATTATTTCGCCAAGAGCAACGGCAATCTGGGCGAGTCCGGCTGTGTCGCCTGGATGTTCGATAAAAAGGGCCTGATTCAGGTTGACAAGAAAAGCATATCCGAAGACGCCCTGATGGAGCTGGCCCTGGAGGCCGGGGCGGAGGATGTCGTCGAAGAGGAGAATGAATTCCAGGTCTATACGGCCCCCGAGACCTTCGACGAGGTCCGGGAGGCCCTGGAAAAGGCCGGGGTGAAGATCCTGGAGGCTGCGGTGTCGAGGATTCCGCAGAACACCATCGAGGTGACCGAGGAGAAGCCGGCCAGGGCGCTGCTGAAGCTGCTGGAAAGCCTGGAAGACCACGATGACGTCCAGAGCGTGCATGCCAATTTCGATATCGACGATGAGTTGATGGAGAAACTGCAGTAAGGTGGGACTGCCGGTGTGTGCTCCAGCTGATCGCTGTCTGCTCTGATGGAGCGTATTCTGGGAATTGACCCCGGTTCCAGGATAACCGGGTACGGGGTGATAGAGTCCGCCCGGGGACGGTTGCGCTTCGTCTCCTGCGGGGTGATCAGGACCACGCCCCGCGCACCATTCGCCCACCGGCTCAATGAGATCTTCGACGGGATCAACGAGGTGGTGCAGCTCCACGGTCCGGAGATCGCGGCGGTGGAGGATGTCTTTTTGTCAAACAACCCCCGGTCGGCCCTGAAGCTGGGCCAGGCCAGGGGGGCGGCCATCGTCGCCGCGATGCAGAACGGCCTGGCGGTCCGGGACTACAGCGCTAGGATGATCAAGCAGGCCGTGGTCGGCTACGGGCAGGCGGAAAAGGTTCAGGTGCAGCATATGGTCAGGATTCTGCTGGGGCTGTCCGCCTCTCCCAGCGCCGATGCGGCGGACGCGCTGGCGGTGGCGATCTGTCATGCCAATACCTTGCGGATATAACGAAGATGATTGCAACACTTTCAGGGAAGGTCCTGGTCAAGGGGACGGACAGGGCGGTCATTGATGTGGCCGGGGTCGGCTATGAGGTCTTCCTGTCCAGCGACGGGATTTCCCGGCTGCCCGACAAAAACGAGGACGTCTTTCTGCATATCCATACCCATGTGCGTGAGGATGCCTTTCTCCTCTACGGCTTCATCGAGGAAGAGGAAAAGGAGATGTTCCTGATGCTGAAGACGGTCTCGGGGGTTGGACCGAAGCTGGCGCTGGGGATTATCTCCGGGATACGGGTCGGTGAACTCAGCCGGGCCATCGGCGCCCAGGATGTGAAGCGGCTGATGGGGCTGTCCGGGGTCGGCAAACGGACCGCCGAGCGCCTCTGCGTGGAGCTGAAGGACAAGGTCGGCCATCTGGGGACGGCGGAGGGTCTGGATACCCGGCCGGCCGCGGGTGTGCAGGCCGCGGCCGGATCCATCGTCTCCGATGTCCTGTCGGTCCTGATCAACCTCGGCTATCCGGATCCGCGGGCCAGGGAGGCCCTGACTGCGGTGAAACGGCGGGTCGGCGACGAGAGGTTCGCGGCCATGACCCTGGAAGAGATGATTAAAGAAGGACTGCGGGTACTGGCATGATCAGAGAAGAGGCTATCGGCGCTGAGGAACGCCTGGTCGACCCGGAACCCGTCAGTCGGGAGAAGGCCGCCGATTATGCCCTCAGACCCAGGCGGCTGGCCGAGTATATCGGCCAGGAACAGGTGCGCAGGAGCCTGGAGATCTTCATCCAGGCGGCCCGGGGGCGCGGCGAGCCGTTGGATCATGTGCTTTTCCACGGCTTTCCGGGACTTGGCAAGACCACACTCTCCTATATCATCGCCAACGAGATGGGGGCCGGGATCAAGGTCACCTCCGGTCCGGTCATCGAACGGCAGGGCGATCTGGCGGCCATCCTGACCAGTCTGCAGGAAGGGGACGTCCTCTTTATCGATGAGATCCATCGCCTGAATCATGTGGTGGAGGAGATCCTCTACCCGGCCATGGAGGACTTTCAGCTGGATCTGATCATCGGCCAGGGGCCGGGGGCGCGCTCGGTGAAGATGGACCTGCCCCGTTTTACCCTGGTGGGGGCCACCACCCGGACCGGGCTGTTGACCCCGCCGCTTCGCGACCGCTTCGGCGTGGTTCTGCGTCTGGAATTCTACTCTCCCGAGGAACTGGTGACCATCGTCCAGCGTTCGGCGGCCATCCTGGGTATGCCCATCGACGCCTCGGGGGCATTGGAGCTGGGCCGGCGCTCCCGGGGCACCCCGAGGATCGCCAATCGGCTGCTGCGCCGGGTCCGTGACTTCGCCCAGGTGGGCAACCATTCCGTGGTCGACCAGGAGGTGGCCGATGCCGCCCTAAACATGCTCGGTGTCGACCGCTTCGGTCTGGATGAGATGGATAGGCGGATCATGCTGACCATCATCGATAAGTTCAATGGCGGACCCATCGGCCTGGAGACCCTGGCCACGGTGGTTTGCGAAGAGAAAAATACCCTGGAAGATGTCTACGAGCCTTTTCTGATCCAATCGGGGTTTTTAAGCCGGACCCCGCGCGGACGGGTGGCCACGGTCCGGGGGTATGAACATTTCGGCCGCACGATCACCTCCGGACCGGCAAGGCAGCCATCGCTCTTTGATGATCCGGGCTGATACAAGGTGCTCGACGTGAATCATTCATCTGACTGCAAGGGGGCTCTATGAAAAAGCGCAAGAACATACAGGACTTTATCGCGATGAAGAAGGCCGGGGAAAAGATCACCGTCCTTACCGCCTATGATGCCTCCATGGCCAGGATGCTGCATGCCTCTGATGTGGATATCCTCCTGGTCGGCGACTCCTTGGGCATGGTTGTGCTGGGGTACGATTCGACGGTGCCGGTGACCATGGATATGATGATCCATCATTCCTCTGCTGTGCGAAGGGGGGCGCCCGAGGCCTTCGTGGTCGGAGACATGCCCTTTGGTTCGTACCAGAGCGGGCCGCGGGACGCGATCATCAACGCCGGGCGGTTTTTGAAGGAGGCCGCCTGCGATGCAGTGAAGCTTGAGGGCGGTCTTGAGGTCTGCGAGACGGTGAGGGCCATGGTTGCCGCCGGCATCTCGGTCATGGGACATATCGGGCTGACCCCGCAGACGGCCATGCAGCTGGGCGGCTATAAGGTGCAGGGCCGGGATACGGCCTCGGCGCGGAGGCTGCTGCGGGAGGCCAAGGGGCTGGCGGAGGCGGGGGCCTTTTCCATGGTCCTGGAGTGCGTCCCCTCGCAACTGGCGGAGATGATTTCCGGCGCCGTCAATGTCCCGACCATCGGCATCGGCGCCGGCCCCCACTGCGACGGCCAGGTGCTCGTTGTCAATGATCTCCTGGGGATGTTCGAGAAATTCATCCCGAGCTTTGTCAAGACCTATACCAACCTGGCGCCGATCATGAAAGAGAGTATAGCCCAGTACAACCGCGAGGTCCGGGAGGGGAGCTTTCCCGATGCGGCCCATAGCTTTTCGGCCCAGATCGATCTGCAGGCGATAATGAAAGACCAGTGACGCAGCTCCCGGGATGAACCGTTTGTCTGTCCTTATGCCATCGGCCTTGCTGTCGCAAACACCTCCCGGATCTTGGCGGCCAGTTCAGCTGTGGAAAAAGGCTTCTGAATGAAGTGCACACCTGCGT
>JAJYAX010000098.1:5909-6337 GCA_021779275.1 Deltaproteobacteria bacterium
CCAGTACGCCTTGACTGGCAATGATATCGGAGGTGTACCCTGACATAAACAGACATCTCGCTTCTTTTTGGCGGAGCGGGAGCAGTTTCGCCAGATCTCGACCGTTCATCTCCGGCATGATCACATCCGTCATGAGCAGGTCGATCCCGCCTGCAAAATCGCCAACCAGGCGAACCGCCTCGCGGGGGCTGCCCGCCGCCATAACCTTATAGCCGAGACGCTGGAGCATGGTCGTGGTCATTTCCAGGATTGCCGGCTCGTCTTCGACGAGCAGAATGGTTTCATGGCCTCCCACGACAGGCTCCGCCGGACCGTGCTCGCATGCCTGCACGGTTGCGTCCACATCCATATGCCGGGGCAGGTAGATCCTGAAGACTGCTCCCCGTCCCGGTCCGCTGTCGACATCGACAAAACCGTTGTTCTGTTTG
>JAJYAX010000099.1 GCA_021779275.1 Deltaproteobacteria bacterium
TTGATTATATTCTGGAGGAGGTTGACCTGGTAATGTTGATGAGCGTCAATCCGGGCTTCGGCGGCCAGTCATTCATCCCTTCCAGTCTCACCAAGGCGGGAGAGTTGAAGAAGCGGATCGACGGGCTTGGGCTGCGGGTGGGCATTGAAATGGACGGGGGGATCAGCCGGCAGACCATCGGGGCTGCGGCCGAGGCCGGGGTGAATATCTTTGTTGCCGGATCGGCGGTCTACGGCAGCCCGGACTATGCAGCCGTCATCGATGAGCTGAAGTCCCTGGCAAGGTCCGGAGCGGCAAGGCGCGGGTAGGGCCTTCTTAAATATCACCGACAACGGGGAGATTGCAATGGAACGTACCTGGAAGGATTGGCAGGACACCGGGGCCTATCGAAGGTTGCAGGAACTGGCGAAGAGGCCCTATGATCTCACGGCCCCCGACGCTCTGAGCAAAGGAGGCAGGCTGGCAGAATATATCTGCCGAACGGATATCTTCTCCCTGCATTATGCGACCCAGAGGGTGGATGATCAGGTGCTGGACGGGCTGCAGGAACTGGCTGATGAATGCGGGCTGGTCCGCCAGTTCGCGGAAATGCGTAGAGGGGCGGTCATGAACCGCATTGCCGGATTGGAATCCGAGAACAGGCAGGTGCTGCATACAGCCTGCCGGGATATCTTTTCTGATGAGCCGGTGGAGCCGGTTGCCTCCGGCCAGGCGAAAAGGGAGATTGAAAAGCTCGAAACGTTCCTGCAGGAGCTGGAAAAGGGGAAACTCTGCAATGAACAGGGAGAGGCTTTTACCACCATGATCCATATAGGGATAGGCGGCTCCGATCTTGGCCCCCGTTCAATTTTTGAGGCCTTGGCGTCATTCGGACAGCAGGAGCGGGAGGTCTATTTTGTATCCAACGTGGACCCGGATGCCGCGGCGGCTGTCCTCGGGCAGGTCGATCTGCGCCGGACCCTGGTTAACGTTGTCTCCAAGAGTGGTGCAACACTTGAGACCCTGGCCAACGAGAGGTTCATCCGCAGGGCCTTGATAGAGGCCGACCTTGATCCCTCGCGCCACTGTCTGGCAGTTACCGGGGAGGGGAGTCCGATGGACAACCCTGGAAAGTATTTGCGATCTTTTCATATGTATGATTATGTCGGCGGCCGTTACAGCGCAACCTCGATGGTGGGGGGCGTGATGCTGGGATTTTATCTCGGTTTTGAGCCGGTAATGGATTTCCTGCGTGGCGCCTCTCTGATAGATAGTGGGGCTGAAAATCCGCTCCTGAGAGAAAATATCCCCCTTCTCCTCGCCATGCTGGGCGTCTGGAACCATAATTTTCTGGGATCGGCCACCCTGGCTGTGCTTCCGTACAGCCAGGCCCTGCACAGATTTCCTGCCCATCTGCAGCAGTGCGATATGGAAAGCAACGGTAAATCGGTGACCAGGGCCGGCCGGGCGGTTTCCACAAAAACCGGGCCGGTTCTCTGGGGAGAGCCGGGAACCAACGGTCAGCATGCCTTCTATCAACTGCTCCATCAGGGGACCGAGATTGTACCGATTGAGTTCATCGGCTTTCGCCGAAGTCAGTACACTCTGGATATCGAGATTGAGGGGACCTCCTCACAGCAAAAGCTCCTTGCCAATCTCTTGGCCCAATCGGTGGCTCTGGCGATTGGACAGAAGAACGATAATCCGAACCGGGATTTTCCTGGAAACCGTCCGAATTCCATACTTCTGGCGGATCGGCTTACCCCTGCGACCATGGGGGCGCTTCTGGCGCTCTACGAGGCAAAAATTGTCTTTCAAGGATTCTTGTGGGATATTAACTCCTTCGATCAGGAAGGCGTCCAGCTGGGGAAGGCCTTGGCCGGCCGATTTCTCAGGCATATGAAGGGGAAAAAGGAACAGGCTGACACCCTGGAGACGTCAATTTTACAGGAGGCCCGCCTGCTGTAAGAAGCAGGATTAAAAAGTGAATAGTCATTCATTTCGTGCATAAGCCATATTCTGTTTTTTGTTGACAAAAAAGATGTTCACGGATATTCTCACGCGCTGAATGGTTATTCAGTAGAATACTATATTTATACGATGCTTTGTGGGTAATTACGAGAAAAACCGCCGGATCTCTCCCTGAAGAAGGTCGTTGGTATTTCTTTACTTTGCTTTAAATATGGCAAAGTTGCAGGTAGTGTTTGCAGCTTTTTCATAGTTCTCTTGTGGTTTGGGCTGGTATACAACCATATCCGGCCTGCTGTTTAGAGACGGAATCTGGTTCTAAGTCTATTTGTTAGGTAAAGTTGAAGTTTAATAGAAATTCAAAGGAGGAAATCATGGCAAAGCATGAAACGCCCTTGTTGGATCAATTGGAGAGTGGCCCGTGGCCAAGCTTCGTTACCGACATGAAGCACCAGGCCGAGACCAAGCCCGAGGTTTGGGATATTTTAGGTCAGCTTGAGTTGTCCTACACGGATAAGATTACCCATTGGAAACACGGTGGTATCGTAGGTGTTTTCGGCTATGGTGGTGGTATTGTCGGACGCTATTCCGATTTGCCGAAGAGATTCCCGGGTGTTGAGCATTTTCATACAGTTCGTGTTGCCCAGCCGTCATCCAAGTACTATTCCACCAAGCACCTCCGCGACATAATGAATCTCTGGGAGAAATATGGATCCGGTATGACCAATTTCCATGGATCCACCGGAGATATCATTCTTCTTGGCACCCGGACTGAAAACCTTGAGCCCCTGTTCTGGGATCTGACCCATGATCTGGGACAGGATCTCGGCGGCTCAGGCTCCAACCTCCGCACCCCTGCCAACTGTATCGGTCAGTCCCGCTGCGAATGGTCCTGCTATGATACGGAAGAGTGTTGTTACTTCCTGACCCAGAAATATCAGGACGAGATTCATCGTCCGGCCTTCCCTTATAAGTTCAAATTCAAATTTTCCGGTTGCGCCAATGACTGCGTAGCGGCAATCGCCCGTTCCGATATTGCCGTTATCGGCACCTGGAGGGATAATATCCGTATCGACCAGGCTGCCGTAAAAGAGTATGTCGCCGGCAATTATCCGGCAAACGGTGGTGCGCACAGTGGACGTGACTGGGGCAAATTCGACCTTCAGAAAGAGGTCATCGGCCTCTGTCCGACAGGATGTATGTGGATGGAAGGCGGCCAGTTGAAGATAGATGATAAAGAATGTACCCGTTGCATGCATTGTATCAATGTTATGCCGCGCGCCCTCCGGCCCGGTGTTGACACCGGCGCTACCATCTGTGTCGGCGCCAAGGCCCCGATCCTGGACGGCGCCCAGTTTGCCACCCTGATCGTGCCTTTCATGAAGGTTTCCAAGGACAATGAGTTCGAAGAACTGGTAAACTTTATTGAAACGGTTTGGGATTGGTGGATGGAAGTCGGCAAGAACCGTGAGCGTGTCGGTGAGACCATGCAGCGTGTCGGTCTGCCCACCTTTATCAAGGTCATGGGCATTGAGCCGATTCCGCAGCATGTTAAGGAGCCTCGGTCCAACCCCTATGTTTTCTGGCAGGATGAAGAGGTTCCCGGCGGATTTGAGCGTGATGTCGTCGAATTCCGAAAGAAACATGCAGCTTGATGCTGTGATGATTTGATTCGTTTTTATCAATGATACTATAAGGAGTTTTACATCATGGGATATAATCCAGATAAACCGATGGAAGGAAGAATTTCCGATCTCGGTCCGCTCTATTATGAGCAGTTTTTCCCCGCTGTGATCAAGGAAAATAAAGGAAAATGGCTCTGGCATGAGATTATTCAGCCGGGTGTCTTAATGCATAAGTCCGAGTCCGGGGCCGAGGTCTACACGATTCGTGCCGGCGGTGTGCGTTTGATGTCAGTTGAGTTTGTCCGCGAGATCTGTGATATCGCCGATAAACACTGCGATGGCTTCCTGCGCTTTACCACCAGGAACAACATAGAGTTCATGGTCGATTCCAAGGCCAAGGTTCAGCCTCTGCTGGACGACCTGAAGAGCCGCGGCAATAAGTTTCCCGTTGGTGGAACCGGAGCCGGTGTCACCAATATCGTCCATACCCAAGGGTGGGTTCATTGCCATACCCCGGCAACGGATGCCTCCGGTGTGGTCAAGGCCGTTATGGATGAGTTGTTTGACTATTTCACCTCCATGACCCTGCCGGCGCAGTGCCGTATTGCTCTGGCCTGCTGTCTGAACATGTGCGGCGCCGTACATGCATCCGATATCGCCATCCTTGGTGTGCATCGTAAACCGCCGATGATCGACCACAGTCGTATCTCTGGTGTCTGTGAGCTGCCTCTGGCCATCGCTTCCTGTCCGTTGGGAGCAGTTAAACCTGCAAAAGTGGAGATTGACGGTAAGGAGATCAAGACCGTTAAGGTTAATAACGAACGGTGCATGTTCTGCGGTAACTGTTATACCATGTGTCCGGCCATGCCTCTGGCTGACCCGGATGGTGACGGTATCGCGATTCTTGTGGGCGGCAAGGTCTCTAACCGGATAAGTGCTCCGAAGTTCTCTAAACTTGTTATTCCATTTCTGCCGAATACCACTCCTCGCTGGCCTGAGACTGTTGAGGCCATCAAGAAGATTCTCGTTGCCTATGCAGCAGACGCCAAGAAGTATGAGCGTGTTGGTGAGTGGGCCGAGCGTATCGGCTGGGAGAAATTCTTCGAGAAATGTGATATACCGTTTACAGAGAAAAGCATCGACGACTATCGCCTTGCATATGACACCTGGCGTACTACAACACAGTTCAAGTACACAAGCCATATTAAGTAATTAAAGTGATATTTTCCCGGCCGGGCGGAATGCCTGTCCGGCCGGGAACCTTGATGCTTTCTTCTCAAAAAATCAAAAGGAGATTTATTATGGCCTTAAGCATTGAAGATCTCAAACTTGCAATTTTGGAGAAAGCAACAAAATCTCCGAAACCTCAGTTGTATATTAAGGATTTTTACGAGTGCGATGCTGATGCAAAACCTCGTGTTGTCAAGAATGCAGCCAATGATCTGGTAAAAGAAGGGAAGCTGATGTTTTGGTCTTCCGGTTCCACCACCATGTATGCATTGAAGTCTCGTATTAAAAATGAAGAAGGTGCCGAAGGCGTTAACTAGAAATCTTTTTCATCTGAAGTCTGTAAAGTGCGGGGTGTTTTACTCTGCACTTTTTTTTTGCTTTTTTTGAAGGGCATGGAGGAAAATGCTAACGGACCGGATATTTTTCTTAAAAGAAACCCCCACCACAAACAGGGTTGCGTATGATCTGGCGTCCAAAGGGGAAAGCGCAGGGACTGCAGTTATTGCCGAGTCCCAGGCAGAAGGACGCGGCCGGCTGGGAAAGGTCTGGCAGTCGCCTCCGGGCAAGGGACTATACTGTTCCATAATTGTCCGTCCCCGTCTGGCCGTTGAGGACTATCCGAAGATTACCCTGACGGCGGGCCTGGCGGTGGCCATCGCCCTGGAAGAGGTGAGCGGCATTGAGATGCGGCTGAAATGGCCTAACGATATCTATTCGCAAGGCAAAAAATGCTGCGGGATCCTGACGGAGTCCTGTTCTTTGACGGAAGAGAGCGATAAGAGATTTGCTATTGTCGGCATTGGTGTCAATGTGAATTCTGAGAAGAGTGATTTTGCCTCGGAATTGCAGGACAAGGCGACCTCTCTTCATATTCTCACCGGTTCGGACTATGATGTAAGGGCCGTCTTCGATCACGTACGAAGGCATCTCTTTGCAAAACTTGCGTTGTTTGAATCAGCTGGGTTTGCAGAAATTCTCGAGGACTGGCGAAAAAGGGATATGCTTCTCGGAAAGTGGCTGCAATGGGTGTCAACCTCCGGAGAAATCATCCATGGACGGTCGGAAGGTCCCGACGACATAGGTCGGTTGATGGTAAAGGACAAAGAGGGCAAGACGCATCAGATACTGTCCGGAGATATCAGCCTGGCAGAGAAAATCGCACGAAAGGACGTACCGTGATTGTTTATGAGGAGGAGGCCTGGACATCACATGAGGTCCAGGCCGGATTGTTTGCGGGCGATCAATAACGATAATATTCCGGCTTATAGGGACCATCGATGGTGACACCTATATAGTCGGCCTGGCTTGGGGTCAGGGTAGTCAGATTGGCCCCGATTTTTTTGAGATGAAGACGCGCCACCATCTCATCGAGTTTTTTAGGTAGGAAATAAACTTTGTTCTCGTATTTATTAGGATTTTTCCAAAGTTCAATCTGGGCCAGCACCTGATTGGTAAAGGAGTTGCTCATCACAAAACTGGGATGTCCGGTGGCGCAGCCCAGATTCACAAGTCGACCCTCAGCC
>JAJYAX010000100.1 GCA_021779275.1 Deltaproteobacteria bacterium
CATGACCTCCAGGATCTCATCCAGGTTCATCCCGGCGGAATCATATCTGGATGCCTTGCAGGGGCTGAGAAGTTCAACATTAATCAGACTCCCCGCATAGACTATACAGTCGGCCTCATCCAGTAACCTCCGCCCCTTGAGGGTAATCAGTTCAACATCACCAGGGCCTGCACCGACAAAATGGATTTTCTTCTGTTCCTGATTCATAATACACCTTCTTATGGACTGATCTCCGACTCGTGAACAGAGAGTGCTCCCAAGCCCTTTTCCCTTAAGCGTAAGTCTTCACGCCTGCGTGGAGGGTTTATGACCGGAGATGATTGTAATAGCATTTAACTCCACGGATTGATTGTCCGGGTAGCTGCATCGGCTGACGCGGACAGTGGCCATGGAGACGGTCAATCCCAACCTGTACATGATCTCCGGGGCGGCAAGGCGGGTCTTGTCGATTACGCCATTCACCACAAGTATACCACCCGGCTTCAATCTTCCCGAACCCTTTTCAAGAATATCATGGAGATCTCCTCCGCTGCCGCCGACAAATATTCTGTCGGGATCCGGCAGGTTGTTCAGCACCTCCGGGGCAGTACCATGTATCACCTTGAGAGTAGAGGCGCTGAATTTCTGCTTATTGGCCAGGATATTCCCGATCTGTTCGGCCTTGGCCTCAACGGCAAAGATCCGCAACTGCGGAAACATCCTGGCGGCCTCCATGCTCACCGAGCCCGAGCCCGCCCCGATATCCCAGAAAACACCTGTGTCGGGAAACCGTAGGGAATGCAGCGTGGCGGCACGTACTTCGTTCTTGGTGATCAGACCTCGACTATGGATAATCTCCTGCTCTAGCAGACCGAACCGGGGCAGAATATCCTGGTCCGTCTTCTTCTTGCGGATGATGATCATCACATTCAAGGTACTGAAGGCGCTCTTGGCAATTTCCTTCAGGCCGGAGGTGGTCAGTCTCTCGTTTTCCCGGCCCAGGTTTTCCGCCACATGCACGGTATAGGCCTTGGCCCTTTCGCCATAATTCTCCACAAGCGAGGCGGCAATGGCGGAGGGAGAATTTTTTACATCCGTCAACAGACAGACCTTGGCCAAATTGCCGATGCGATGGACCAGATCATCCATGCCCCGACCATGGACACTGATAAAGCATGCATCATCCCACGGTATCCTGAAACGGGCAAAGGCCAGCTGCATGGAGGAGACGGCGGGATAAATCATCAGGTTTTCCTCCCCGAATTTCCGGCACAAGGTCCTGCCGATACCGAAAAAGAGAGGATCTCCGCCGACAAGGACACCGACATCGGAGACGGCCAAGGCCTCTTCCAGCCGCCACAGAGCCTCTGAGACAGGGGAAATCGGCTGGATGCGGATATCCGGATGAACGGCCAGGACAGGTTGAAGGAGACCGAGAAACCGGTCAGCTGCAAAGAGAGTCCCGCATGCCCCGAGAACGGCCAGCCTTTCAGCGGAGAGACAGGGGGAATCCACACCAATCAGATGGATCGTATTCATCTCTCTTTTCCCCTATACAGAAGCAACGATCCTGCCCGATGTGTCGACCAGATGGACGGTCACCGGCAATGATGCTGTTTTACTGCAAAAATCACGGGCGCAGCCGCAAACCTTCAGAATGCTGTCCCTGTCGCCCATGGCAAGGAGGCGGGTATATATCTCCCGCGCGGTATTGGCGCCATGCAGACTCCGGCCCGTTTCCTTGGAAACACCTAATTCTTTGAGAAGCGCTATCGCCTGATCTACCTCCAGGGCGCCATTGCGGACATGGGTCTGGGGGATCCCCATGGCCCCTTTCAGGATTTTTGCCCACATACCGGCAATATGAATCCGTGAAAAGCGGAATCTCCGCGCCTCTTCAAGGGAGAATTTCAGATAGTCACCCATCATCACCAGGGCCTCTTCGGGAAAGGTGAATCTCTGCTGCACGGCCCGCTCGGACGTGCGACCGGTGGAGAGGGCAATTTCACCGATACCGGCCTTGGAAGCCACGCTCATCGATGTGCTGATCGTCGCCGTCCAGGCCTCGGCGGATATGGGACGGACAATACCGGTGGTTCCGAGAATTGAGAGGCCGCCGATGATCCCCAATCGTCTATTCAGGGTCTTTTGGGCCAGATTTTCTCCTTCCGGGATGGAAATTGTAATGATAAACCGTTCTTTCGAATGACCTCCATCCAGAGCCAGCGCCTCGGCGACCGCCTCTCGGATCATCCTGCGGGGAACAGGATTAATTGCCGGCTCACCAACCGGTACGGCCAGCCCCGGCTTGGTAACGATGCCGACCCCCTTTCCGCCCGTAAGGGTGATTTCCTCGCGGGCGTTCTCGTCCTGGTTTGCACGGACGGTGGCCTCAATAGTGGCCCCGTTGGTGACATCAGGATCATCCCCGGCGTCCTTGATGACCGAGGCCATGGCCGTCACTCCGGCGGAATGCAGGACCTCGCACCCGGAGAGAGAAAACCGCACCCTGCTTCCATCAGGAAAAGGAATCTCAACATCTTTGACAGGTCCCTGGCTCAGAAAGGCAAGCATTGCCCCTTTCGCCGCCGCCGCAGCACAGGCGCCTGTTGTATACCCTGATCGTAATTTCTTCATAAATAAAAAAAGGTCACTCCCTCTGCGGGAACGACCTTTTCGAATCCATCACCTCTATTTTGAGACAATCTACTCTGCCAAATCTTGCTTCCTTGTTGGTGTAACTGGTCGGGACGAGAGGATTTGAACCTCCGACCCCAGCGTCCCGAACGCTGTGCTCTACCAGACTGAGCCACGTCCCGACTTCTATTTACTTATTCAACAAAGACCCAATTAATCGTAGCTGTATGTCTGGAATTCATGAACACTGGTGAACTAATTGATTTCTTCAGACAATTTGCTTCCGGCCTTAAACCGGGCAACAGTCTTGGCCGGGATTGTAATGGTATCGCCGGTCTGCGGGTTTCTCCCCTGGCGTGCATCGCGTTTTGATACAGAAAAGGTGCCAAAACCCACAAGAGTAACTTTGTCACCCTTTTTAAGGCAATCAGCAATCGCTTTCAAGGTACCGTTCAACGCCTTTTCTGCGTCCGTTTTTCCTATTGTCGCTGCTTCAGCAATACATTCCACCAGTTCCTTCTTATTCATGAATTCCTCCCTACTCTATCTTTCTTTGCTTAGTAACAGGCAAGGCCTTCGTGCACTGTTCCCTTTCTCCTAGTGTCTGATGCTTTAACCAAACTACACGGAATTGTCAAAAGAAAAAAAGGACATTTCCTCTTTTTCCAATTTCTCTTCATCAAGTTACAACCCTTTATAATCAAGCGATTACAGCCTCAGAGGTCCGTACAGTAATGCAATCAGGATATCAAATCAAGAATTTAAATTTTTCTTTTTGGTTTTCTCCCGGTGTTCAGGTCCGATTATTCCCTGCCATGGAGGTCGAGAACCACACGAAAAAGGCCGAGTGATTGAAAATATTGAAGAAGTGATTCCCTGGTCTCTCTCCGGGTCATTCTGTCCAGATGCTCTGTCCGGACCTCAACGATCACCCGTTCTCCCCCCAGACGAACCCGACAGCCTTGAAAACCCTTTTTCTGGAGAAAATATTCCGCCTCGTCAATCAGCCTCAGGGCCTCAACGCTGATCGGCGCCCCGGTTGCAATACGGGTCGCCAGACACGAATTCGAGGGAAGATCATGATTCTCCAGTCCTCTCTCCCTTGCCAGTTCTCGAATCTCGGGTTTATGAAAACCGGCACTGACCAGAGGGGTCTGTACCCCCAGTTCTCTGAGCGCCCGCAGGCCCGGACGGTCCTTGTTCAGGTCATCGGCATTGGTGCCGTCAATAAGGTTCGACACCCCCGCTTTCTCCATCTCCCCCATAAAAATTGAATAGATTTTCTTCTTGCAGAAGTAGCATCGGTCGTCGGTGTTGGCCGCAAAATCATCCCAGAGCAAGGGATACAGGTCGACCCGCCGGAGCCGGGCCGATCCGGCGAAGTGCCGCTCAAAGATCCGGTCCGCCGCCTGGGGAGAGCGTCTGGGGAGAAGACAGGAGACGCCATGCAGGGCTACGACCTGGTCTTTTCCCAGGGTCTCGCAGGCGGCGGATAACAGCAAGGTCGAATCCACGCCGCCGGAAAAGGCCACCGCCACCTGGCCGAGGCCGCGAAGTATCTCCTGCAGGCGGTCATACTTTTCGCGGATGCCTGCCTTCATTTTTCTCTTTCGGCATCGGGAAGCGTCTGGGCCGGGGGATTCAGCAGGAAGTTCCCCTTCTGTATCCACTCTTTCAGGGTCTCGGCAATCTCACGCGCCTTGACGACACTGGACAGAGGCGCTGTCGGCACCGGTTTGCCGTTGACCTCTATGGCGCCGGATTTCAGCTGGGCGTAACTCACCTCCCCGTAGGTGCGGGATATGCCGTTGGTATAGTCATAGCCGTAATCGACCACCTGGGTGTAAATATCCTTGTCGGAAACTCCGGTAAAGGCAGCCATTTCCGCATCCAGGATCGGGATGGGGATCCCCAGACCGACGGCCATTGAACTCCCGTAGCCAAGGATGGACAGGCCCCGCAGCCACTTGGCGGACATCTGTTTCATATCCCCCTGGACCATGATGGTTCCGGCGGGTTTTCGGGGAACACCGCCTTTTGTCCGGGGGACATTGGGATTATGCTGGGTCCCGTGCCAGGTCACATAGCCTACGCCTCCTCCGAGAAAGATTCTCGTCCCAATGCCGATGGTTCGATAGTGAGGGTCATTCAAAAGCGGGCTGAGTTCGCCTGCGCTGCAGTAATTGGCGTTCTGACACTTGGGTTTCAACATTCCCATATAAGTATAGACGGTTTTATCGGAAAGGTTCACCGCGCAGTTATAGTTCTGGTATCCGTTTCTCGGATTACAGAGAAGCACGGACGGCAGATCATCCAGGCCGACCTCTTTTTTCATTTTTCGTGCGGCGTAGCAATCCGTCCCGTAGGCCTTGGCCTCCAGGAAGACCTTCTTCCCCCGAAGCAGGTCCTCAAGGACGTGACCGCCGCCATATTTGAATTCTCCGGGATAGATCTTGTTTAAGGGGTCGTCTTCGGCAGGTTCCGTGGCCCCGATGAAGGCATCGACGGCGGCGAGTCCGGCATAGGCCTGCACCTTATTGAACCAGACCCTGGAGGCCTTTATGGTGGGGGTCATCTGACCGAAATTGATAAAGGCCCCCGAGGAACACATGGGTGCAAAGGTGCCGGTGGTCACCACATCGACCTCGACTGCCGCCTGCTCGGCCCCTTTTGCAGCGACGATTTTCACCATTTCTTCGGCGGTGACGATGACGGCTTCACCGGCTTTGATCTTTGCATTAATCTGTTCGTATGTCTTGGCCATTATCTCTTATCCACAAATATAACGAGGTTTATTGGAAATGATACACTCAGGTCTCCCCCTGTATCTGCTCTGTAATTCAACAGATTACCCCAGTACTCAGAAATTTCCAACTCTTATGCGCGCCTTTTCCGACTTGACAGAGTTTTTTCTTTCACCTACATTCCTCACCTGTCGAGAAAAAACATCCCTACAAAAAAAATCAGACAGGCCAGGGTATGACAACTGAACAGAAACACGCCATCACCACCGTCCGGGCGGGCATCGACCGGATTGATGACACCATAGTCACACTATTAAAAGAACGGATCGCCTTTGCCAAAGAAATAGGCAGGCTGAAAGACGAGGGAAAACGTGCAAAATGGGACCCTCTGCGTGAACGTCAGATATATGAAAGGCTCTTTAAGCTGAACAACGGCATATTTCCGGAGAAGGCCCTGCATTCCATCTTCCATGAAATAATAACCAGTTGCCGGCTGTCTCAGAAAAAGGCCGAGGTCGCCTATCTTGGCCCGGAGGCCACCTTCTCCCATCTGGCCGGGGTCAAGTACTTCGGTCATTCCGCCGAATATAAGCCCATGGAATCCATCGACGATATCTTCTCCGACGTGGAAAAAGGGAGAGTCACCTACGGGATTGTGCCGGTGGAAAATTCCATTGAAGGCTCGGTGTCTTTCACCCTCGATTCCTTCATGAAATACAAGGTGCAGATATGCGGGGAAGTCAGGCTTGAGATCAGCCATAATCTCGTCTGCCGCTCAGGCAACATCGAGGATATTCAGACGGTGGCGTCCCATCCGCAGCCCCTGGCCCAATGCCGGGAATGGCTCAGAAAGCACCTGCCCTCTCTCCCGACCCTGCCCGTCTTTTCCACAAGCGCCGCAGCCCAGATGGCCGCAAACAACCCGAATATCGGCGCCATCGCCTCTTCTCTC
>JAJYAX010000101.1 GCA_021779275.1 Deltaproteobacteria bacterium
ATTTCCATGAGGCCCAGGAGTCCTTTGAGACGGAGTGTTCGGTTTTTGGTCCTGTCTGCACATTGATTCTGGCCGTAGCGGTTTTTGCCATAAGCCTGTATCCCATCAGCATTTGAAAGGATTTTATTTAAAAAGGAGCGGGTGAGTTGAATTCAATTCGTCCGCCGGTGTCCGGGTGCAGGAAAGACAAAAAGGAGGCATGCAGCAGCATCCGTTCTCCTTCCCGGCCGTTTCCATAGAGCCTGTCGCCAATGATCGGCAAGCCGAGTCCCAGGGGATGGGAAGCGTGGAGCCTAAGCTGATGGGTGCGGCCGGTGAGCGGCCTGAATTCAATCCTGGTTTTTCCTGACGTAATATCCAGTCTTTTCCAGAATGTCGTCCCGACCTTTCCGTGTTCGGGATCATAGATCTGATACGGACGATTCTCCGGATCAAGACGAAAGGGGAGTGTGATTGTCCCGGAATCCTCCTTGACGATACCATCTAGCAGGGCGATATATCTTTTTTCGACGAGTCTTTGCTCAAACTGTCGAGACAGAGTGCGATGGGTTTCCGTCGTCAGCGCCAGAACCATCAGACCGGAGGTGTACATGTCAAGTCGATGCACTGCCGGCTGGTCGATACATTCGGCGAAGATTGTCTTTATCCTGCTGACCACACAGTCCTGATTCTCCGGACCTCGTCCCGGCACGGACAGGAGCCCGCCCGGCTTGTCGACGACCACAAAGGACGGGTCGGTATGGACGATTGTCAATCTATTTCCGTACATGGAGTTCCCTCAGACCGCAGAGCATAAAGCCCAGAATCGGGCGGCATTTTTCGATGCAGGGCAGATAAAAATGGCCATGCCGCCGGTTAGCCGATCTGTTTTCCCGGCCCCAGTAAAACTCAGACATTCCGATGGGTAAAAGGTTATGAGTGGCTGCGAAATTCAATAATTTAGGGGCGCAGCAATCTCCTGTCCCCGTGGGGATACCTGTTTTATCAGGAAAGATATCAGTCAACGGGAGGGTCAGGCCGCGGAAATTAGTCAATTGATATAAGGCATGCAGGTCTTTCATCAGCCTCCGTGAGAGTTCTCTCCTTTCCCGTTGCAGGTTTCTTCTTGCATGTTCATCGCGGCAGGCCTGTATCTCCCGGCTCAGCCTCTTGATTGTCAATTCCGGACCGGTATTCACGCGTGTCCACTCATCCAGGTCAAAGAGCGGTGGAGCCCATCCTTCCACCAGCCATAGACCATTAAACTGACCGGAAAAGGCCTTGCAAAAGACCGTGGCTCCGTCGGCGGCCAGACATTCCATCACACCAAACATCTTGCCCCTTGATTCTCCGAAGAGAGGATCCGTGGATAACCTGTTGGTGCCGCCAGGTCCGAGGGAATTGGAGCCGATATCCTTCCTTGCAGAGAGTCGTTCCATCAAGGCCTGCGCGAAGAGGCGGCATTCTCCTCCGGGGAAGGTATGATCACTGCCGCAGGAGGAACAAAAGCAGGCGTAGGATGAGATGGCCCCATCGGTCTGGGAAATATTATTCTTCACCCTCTCCATTGTCGTGACCTGTCATGGTGGTTAACGTTGACTAGCATGGCTATGGAATATACCTGAAATATGAGAAATTTCATCCCTGGATGAATCTTCCCGCAAAGATAAAAGGCTACGAATTTCCCCGTATGAAAAGTGCAGGAAAAAAGAAAAAAAAGACCGCCTTTCACGTCCTGACCCCGGATACGGTGATTACACTGGCGGAATCGGCCCTCGATATCCCTTTTTCAAATCTTTTCCGCCCATGTAACAGCTATATCAACAGGGTCTTTGAATTGGAGCAGGCGGACGGCGCCGGCCGGATCATAAAATTTTACCGGCCTGATAGATGGACCCGGAAGGCAATCCAGCAGGAACACGATTTCCTGCTGGAACTTGCAGGAGAGGAAATCCCCGTCATTGCGCCTTTGCCGCTGCAAGACGGATCGACCCTGGGGAAATTCAAGGATATGGACTTTGCCCTTTTTCCGAAGTGTGGCGGCCGGTGTCTTGATGAGTTCAATGATGATCAATGGCTGGAGTTGGGGCGTCTCCTGGCCCGTATTCATAATGTGGGTGCTGTCCATGAGGCCAAGGACAGGATTTCTCTGCTGCCTGCCGTATCGACCCGTGGGCAGGTTGATCTGATCCTGTCCAGCGGCCAGATCCCCGCGGATTTACGAGAGGCATTTGCCGGAGTGGCGGGCGAGATCATAGATGAAATACAGCCCCTATTCACAAAGATGGAGATGATCCGTCTCCATGGCGACTGTCATTTTGGCAATATCATCTACCGTCCCGGGGAATCCTTTTATCTCATAGATTTTGACGATATGGTCATGGGGCCGGCGGTGCAGGATTTCTGGATGCTCCTTCCCGGTATTCTGGCCGATTCCTTTGTAGAGGCGGACCTTTTTCTGGAAGGATATGAGACCTTTCGCCGATTCGACCGGCGTACCCTGCGTCTGCTTGAACCCCTGCGGGCAATGCGTTATATTCATTATATCGCCTGGTGTGTCCACCAGGTAAGGGAGGATGGTAAGACCCGGGCCAGAGAGGATTTTGGAACACCGGTCTACTGGCGCAATGAGATCAAGGACCTGCAGGACCAACTTGAACGAATCAGAAAGGGGCCTGCCCGGATAGGAAATATGTAGGGCTTGCCGGTGCCTAGAGGAACATGGACCCTATCCTTTGCCCAAGGGTCATGTTGTATTTCCTGGCGATTTTGACAATTCGGCCCAGGTCGATACGGAAACGTCGTGTGAGGAGATCGATTTCGTTTTTAGGCCGGTCTATTTTTTTCCAGGGAATCGGTGTGGTGAATGCCAGCGCGATGATATTTCCGCGATTCGGCACCGGCAGATACAGTTGACCTGCCGCATATTTTTCGATGCCGTTTTTGACCTCCGCCAGTTCACCCGGGTCGCTGCTCCACAGATTGCAGCTTAATACACCCCCCAGGCTCAGCGATTCCAGGCAGAGTCTGAAAAATTCCGCTGTATAGATTGTTCTGGCCATGCCTCTTCCATCAAAGGCGTCGACCAGTATAAGGTCATAGAGCCTGTCCGGATTTTTTGCGGCCAGGAAAGCATGGCCGTCGCAGCAGTGAATTGTAATCGGTTCCTTGTTCGGCATTTGGAAATAGCCCACCGCCATTCTGATGATCTGGTGCGAACAGTCAACTGCATCTATCGCACATTGAGGAAAATGGTGGTGGAGAAAACGGACCAGCGCCCCGGCGCCGATACCGATCAGCAGTACATGGGCCGGTTCCGGTCGCACCAGAAGAGCGCTCATCATGTACTGGGTGTACAAGAGGATCAATGCCTCTGGAGTAATAAAGGATATCCTGCTTTGCAGAATTTTGTCGGCAAAATAGAGAGAACGATGCTCACCTTCATCGATTATTTCCACAAGATGGTTGTCAAAATTTTCGCTGACGATAATTTTTCCGGAGTGAGGCGGCATTGTTTTTTTCAATGGCTGATTTTTTGTGGACCCATCCCTGAACAACCAGGAAATTCAAGAAACGAATATGAAAGAGAGAGAAAACTATAATATCCAAACGTCTTGACTGATGCCTGAGAATTCTGGCATACTGTTCCTGGTAAATGTATCATTACTATAAATGCTTATCAATTGGCCAGTAAACAAAGGAAAGAATGAAGGGGAGTGACAGTGGCGTCAGAGAGCCGTAAAATAAAAATTCTCGTCATGGATGACGAGGAGATTGTCGGTGATATCGCCAAACAGATGCTCAACTATCTGGGATATGAGGTAGCCCTTGCGAAAGACGGAAATGAGGCGCTCTCTCTCTACAAAAGCCAGTTGAGTTATGGAGGAGACCCTTTTCATGCCGTTATCATGGATCTGACCATCCCGGGAGGAATGGGAGGAAGGGAGACGGTAGGTGAGATCCTGGCGGTTGATCCGGGCGCCAAGGTAATCGTTTCCAGTGGTTATTCCAATGATCCGATCATGGTGCATTGTAAGGAACATGGTTTCAGCGCAGCAATTGCAAAGCCTTTTGATTTGCAGTCTTTAAAAAGTATAATTGAGTCCTTGCTCTAGATTGTTTGGGAGACGCACCGGTGAGCCGCTGCAGGCATCCTCGTCCCTGCCGATTCACCCTCCTCCATCATCAATTTTTCTGCGGTCAGGGTGGCGTTTGTATGGCGAAGAGTATCTGTATTTCCGCTCTCCTTATAATCTGCTCCCTGTATGCCGCTTAACCCTCCAGCCGGTTTTTCAGCAGGAAATTTCATTGAGCAGGCTGCAGGCCATCTTTTTACCACAGTGCTGTTGCCGCCCCTTGGTGTGGCTCCGCTCTTCTAGTGGTCACTCCAGACACGAGAAATATTGCGGCAAACTGTTTATGCGTTTATCATATACCGCAATGCCTCTTTAAGCGTAGCTCACAGGTGAGCACTGGAGCAGGCCCTCAGGGCCGATTCGGAACTGACCTTCCATCAACCTCCATCATCCTTCGATTCGCCATGAATTTATCAGAAAATTTCGCAGAATTCAGCACAATTACCAAGTACCTCGTCTCGGGAAATGCAAGATTACAGCGGATTATTGAGAGTGCTGCGAACAATGTTATCGCTGCCGTCAATCAGTCCATTGAGGCCATCAGGAAAAATCGGGAACGGATTTCCGATGCCGCTGATCATATGGACGGGGAATTTATCGGTGAACTTGAACTCTCCCAAAAGGAAGAGATCGAGGAGATAGAAAAAATTGAAAGCGAATTTAATTCATTTTACAATAAATCAATCTGGCGGCAGGAATTTGAAGGCATTGATAAGGATCTCTTCGAGCGGGCAAAGATACTGGACAAGAAGTCCAAGGATCTCAAGGTCAAAGAAGCAGAAATAGAAAAAATAATCTATGCCAGAGTGGCCGATGTCAAAGAGAGGATCAGGGAAGAGAGCACGTCCAGCAGGGGCCTCTTTAAAAGCGCTTTGTCCAAGGCCGAGAGGGTCTTTGATCAGAATAAGATCACCCGGTTTGTTTATTCGACAATTTCAAAATTTCAGGAAGACTTTCATAAAATTCAGGATGTCAGGGATGTGGAATATCTGACAAAACTCTTCCAGAATACCATTCAGGCCTTCCAGAAGACCAGGGTGGTGACGGATAAGGACGGAAAGCTTATTACGATTATTATCAACCAGTTTTCTGAAGACTGCTACCAGGATCTTTTCCTTTTTTTCTATAAATATTACAACGAGCTGACCGAGATCTATAGTAGAGAAAAGGAACTGCCGACAACGGCGGAGGAGATTGCCCGGATATTCCAGAAGAAGAAAAAGGAGGCTCAGGATATTGTCAAGGAAATGCATTATGATAAAATCACAAACAAAACAGAGGAACGGGGGTGATGTGATTGATCCTGCAATTCCGGGTGGTTATTTGACGATGAGCCTCTCCGCTGTCCGGTGAACCTATGACGGCTGGAAGCGGTTCTACCAAGCCCTTACATGTCACCCTGTTCTCCTTTGGATTTAAATACGGCATACCGGAAGATATCAATCTGCTCTGGGATGTGCGGTTTTTGCCGAATCCCTATTGGGTTGACGCCTTGCGTTCACGGACCGGTCAGGACAAGGACGTTGCCGATTATGTGGCCGGAAGCACTCCAGGAAAGGAGTTTTTGCAGTTGATTGAACCCGTGGTGCTTTTTTTTGTAAAAATGAACAGCATGGCCCAAAAAGAGGAACTTCATCTGGCTGTGGGGTGCACGGGAGGTCGGCACCGGTCGGTAGCGGTGGTAGAGGCCTTGCGGCAGATATTGCAAAAACAACCTATCCAATTGACGGTCTTTCATCGTGATATTGAAAAAGGATAAACAGTGTAATTCCAGGTAGGTCCTCTGGTCCCTCTCCTTGGAACAGAAGACAATGGCGCAGTTACCAGATCAGATCCTCAGGGACCTGAAATTCGGCATAAGGATCCTCATGGTCGGGGGTGGAATCTTTTTTCTGGGTATGGAAGACGACAACCAGGTTTTTATTGAATTTTTGCACCTTCAGGGCCACCTCAGCCGGTACGATCTGATATCCGCCGGCCTGTCTGACGATGGCGAGGTCTCCCCTGCTCAGTCGTTCAGTGGTCTCCTTTTGTAAAAATAAGCGCTTTATTTTATTGTTATCGGTGAAATTGTAAGGGGTTTTCCCCTCTTCCATCGAGACCCGGTTGGAGTCAATAAGCTGCCGTATCTGGGCGGCTGTCTCCTTTTCCTTGAGTTCCTCGTTTTTCTTCTGATTATGTAGTCTGTGATGT
>JAJYAX010000102.1 GCA_021779275.1 Deltaproteobacteria bacterium
TGCTCCACTGCTCCTTATCTATCATATCGATGAGCTTATAGAGCTTGGCCGGGTCCTGGATCTTATTCTGGCTTTTGGTGAAAATCTGCCCCAATACGCCCTGGGACTTTGACAGTTCCCGCAACAGGGTTGAGTAGTGGACCTCCAGCTCAGCGCCGCTTTTCTCGGTGAGACTTTCCCAGTTATAGGCCACAGGGATGGACAGTTTTCGGTTGTACGGCGGTCTGCAGAACTCGTCCGCCATTTTCAGGAACAGAAGAAAGGTCAGCTGTTCCAGATAGTCCCCATAGCCGACACCGTCATCGCGCAGGGTATTGCAAAAGCTCCAGACCTTGCCGATGATGCCGGATGTAGTGTTCGTTTCGTTGGTCATTTTATTTCTTCTTTCTTGTGTTTCGTATCTTCTTTACAGATGGATTATGTTCTCGTTCCGCCCGTATCCGTTCCAAAAGAAGGCCGACGGGTTCATCATCCGGGTCTTGCGGTACGAGTTTGCCCTCAAAGGCTTTTTTAAGGATGCTCTGGCGCAGGGCTTCGGCCTGTGCAAGGCTTTGACTGATGCTCTCTTCGAGTTTCTCGCAGACGGAAAGGCGGATTTCGATTTCGGTGACGATACGGTGTTGTTCGATTAGAGGGCAAACTAACACTTCTAAATTCTTTATAGGACCTAAAAATAAATTTGCCTGTGCAGTTGCTTTTTTCCCTTTTTCTATTTGAGATTGCAACAGTGGAGAAAGAAGTAAATATTGAAAATACTTTGAATCATGTATTTGATAATCAAGTTTCACCAAAGCTACACTTCTGACAAGGGTAAACCTCAATTTTGGTGGAACTCTACAAATTCTACCTACTGATCCGGAACACGATATCAAAATATCATTTTCTTCAGGGTTGCACCGCTTAATTATTCTCTGATATTCACTTTCGGGAATAAAATCAACATCCTTTAATGATATGAATCCGTTTTGGACATTTCTTGCAGAAAGCAAGTAAACACCTTCGCTGGTTCTTTTAGGAGTAATATGTTCCCCGTCTGTTATTTTTTCCGAAATCCCTCCAAGTTTCACCCACCTCCATCCCTCCGGCAACTCCCCCTCATTAACATTCTCATTGGTCAACTTCCCTTCAAACGCCCATTTCAAAACCGCCTGGCGATAGGTTTTAAGCTGCGCCTGCGCGGTCTTGAGACTTTCGATGCCTTTATCCAGACTGCTGAACAGCTCTTCTACTTTGGCGACAATGCGGTGTTGTTCGGGAAGGGGAGGAATAAATACGTAAACCTGTTGAACTGCATCGATATTTAAATTTTTAACAGTTGAGCCTTTTGCTAAATTGGAGAATTGATGGTAAACCAACGGTGAACTTAAACAATGATACAAGTAGTCAATATTTATTGATTTACTATTTGTTCTTATTACTAACCAGCCGTCATGAATACACCCGGTTGTTTTCATGATATATGGATGACCAAAGCTCATCGAATTTGATAAAATAAAGTCACCCTCATAAACCATTCTTGATTTGCTTAATCCAGTTGCTTTTATTTTTTCCTTAGTTTAACGGATGTACTTAGAAATCCCTTTGGTATCACCAATTTTTATCCAGCTAATACCATCTTCAGAATTTGTAATATAATCTTTGATTGGCCGGGGTGATCCTCCTCTCTCTATCAAAAATAACTCTCCAAGTGTAATGTATTCCCACCCCTTTGGAATTTCGGCTATCTCACTCATCCTATGCCGCCAATTCCTCATTAAGCTCATTAATAATCGAATTCATACCCTCTCCAAATAACTGCCACATCTTACCCTTGCCGCCCTTGGCGTCAAAGGGTGTATACTCGAGATCATCGATATCCATATGCACAGAGGTGGCAATCTGTTCTTTCAGCATATAGAGCCAATCCATCTGCTCCCTGGTAAACTTCAGGGTTCCCGCCTGTTTTTTAAACAGCCACTGCTGAAAGTTTTTATCCACGGTTTTATCATAGGCCGTCAAGGCCGCATCGATCCCCGTCACCCGGCGGATAAGGGCAACCAGGGCCGCCATCTCGTTTTTCGGCCTGCCGATGACACTTTCCAGCTGCTCATAGGCCCGCCAGACGCTCAAGAGGGCAAGTGCCGGTTTTTCCAAAAGGATCCGCTCGGCCAGTTCCTTAATCATCGCAAAGGTCAGCTCGCGCCTGCGGTAGGGCTGGCCGTAAAAGATCTGCAGGGCAATGATCTCATCCTTATGGGCCTCAATCCATTCCGTAAAGGCGCCGACCATCCGGGCCGCCTTCTCCGTATTGTCCTTGTCCCATCCGGCCTTCATGACTTCGTCGGGGTTGAGCATGTCGATTTTCTGCTCATGGGTCTTGCGGACATTTTCAATAAATTCGTTTAATTCGCCGTTAAAGACCCGCGCCGCCTTGTTCTGCAGCTCATCCGCCAGTTCCCGGTATCTTTTTTCTCTCTCAACGGGCGCCGCGCCCGGCATCTCCTGCTCCGCCTGCTCGCGCAGTCCTTCAAGGGTGTCGGGGTTATAGGCGTCGAGAAGGCCTTTTACCACCTGCGAAATGCTTATGCCCTTGGTTTTTTCTGTGAATCCGGCGCGCTCCTTCTCCGTCAGCTGCTTATCGAGCCGGGTCAGACGATTGGCAAGAGAGGTGAAAAGATCCTCATCCCGCGCGCCCACGGTAATAGCGGCAAGGAGATCTTTCAGCGGGACGCCGGGCTTTCTCTCCAGTGGGCGACTGTCTGTTTTAAGACTTTTTACAACACCGATGGCATCCACAATCACAAAATGGTCCTTGGTGATCCTGGCCGACGGCGAAACCTTTTTCAGATCATCGAAATTGATGATCCGCGTCCCCCGCCCCTTCATCTGCTCAAAGTAGTTGCGGCTCTTGACATCCCGCATGAAAAGAAGACACTCCAGCGGCTTGACATCGGTTCCGGTGGCAATCATATCCACCGTTACGGCAATGCGCGGGTGATAGTCATTGCGGAATTGCGCCAGCACCGATTTGGTATCTTCCTCCGATTTATAGGTCAACTTTTTGCAGAAACGATTCTCCTCATTAAACTCCTCCCGGACAATTTTGATGATATCGTCGGCGTGGCTGTCGGTCTTGGCGAAGATAAGCGTCTTGGGGACCTCGAAGAGCCCATCCTGATCAAAACGGTCCGGAAACATTTCGGGGAGGTGTTCTTTAAAGGTGCGGATGACGGTTCGTATCTGGTTGGGATTGACGATATCCTTGTCCAGCTGCCGGGAGGAATAGGCCTCGTCTTCGTCCTGGAGTGCAAATCTTTTTTTGCGGGTCAGCCTTTCCCGGTGTTCGACATACTCGCCCTTCCAGAGCGTGGCCCCCTTGGTGGTGATTTTGGTTTCTATCAGGTAAACCGTATATCCGACATTTACCCCGTCGGCCACCGCCATCTCATGGGAATATTCGGAGACGATATTCTGCTGAAAATAGGAAAAGGTCCTCTTGTCCGGGGTGGCGGTGAGGCCCACCTGGAAGGCGTCAAAATAATCGAGCACCTGCATCCACAGATTGTAGATGCTGCGATGACATTCGTCGATGACGATGCAATCAAAGTATTCAATCGGCAGCTTTTCACTGTATTCGACCGGCGGCACCTCCTTGGGCTGCCAACGCTCGTTGGGATTTTGTTCTTCGGCGCTCTCTTCCAGGTCCTGGCCCTTCAAGACTGCATACAATCGCTGAATGGTGCTGATATAGACATGATTGTCATCGGGGATGTATCTCGATTCGAGGCGATGGACGCCATACAGCTCGGTGAATTTACGGTTGTCATCATTCGGCAGGTAGGACATGAATTCCTGCTCGGCCTGTTCCCCGAGGTTCTTGGTATCGACCAGAAAGAGTATCCGCTTGGCATTGGTGTATTTTAAGAGCCGGTGACAAAGGTGATGGCAGTGAAGGTCTTTCCCGAGCCGGTGGCCATCTGGATCAGGGCGCGGGGTCTATTCTCCTTGAAGGACTGTTCGAGGCAGGTGATTGCCCTGGTCTGGCAGTCTCGCAGCCCGGCAGCGGGCAACTCAGGAAGATCGTGCAGTGAAGCGCGCAGGGATTTCGGCCTTTTCAGCCAATCGCGGAGAGTTTCCGGGCGATGAAAGGAAAAGACGGTTCTCGCCCGGGGTTTCGGGTCCCGGAAATCAGTGATCCTGGTGACGGCGCCGGTGCTGACATACGCAAAGGGGAGTTTTTCATTCTTCAGGTATTTCAGTTTGGCCGCAGCATATCCTTCAGCCTGATCCTCATGGGACGACAGAATATGGCCTTCCTCTTGGCGTTTTGCCTCGATGACACCAATTGGTTTGCCTTCGACAAAAAGGACATAATCGGCAGGACCAGCATCAGTCAGGTATTCCCGCACGGCGATACCCGTACCCGCCTGAAGATTGATCTTGTTATTGTCCTGCACCATCCATCCGGACGCCTGCAGTTGCCTGTCGATGGTGTCGCGCGCCTTTTGTTCAGGTGTCTGGTTCATCTCTGGTATCCTTGATATTCAGGTTGCTGCTGTTGTTTTTCAGACTCACTGCAAGGATTGATGTTCACGCAAGGGGGGAAGGGAAGGCGATCAGATATCCCTTTTCTCAGGAGGCACTAAAAAAACGGCCGGTTCTTCCACGCAAAGGCCATTTTAGATCCAATCGTGGCAGGCTACTCTTTCATGCCGGAATTTGCAATATTTTTGAGCCTGTAAGTCTGGATGTGCGCTTGAAGGGCGCTGCCTCGATGGGTGAATTGATGATCGGCGGGGCCGGGGAGACATCTCTTTTATATGCAGCTTAAAATCAGCTGTCTTTTGTCGTGACTCAGGGGGTTACTGTACTGGGGTTGGTAAAAATCGGGGAGACACCTCCGACGCTTGACGGAGGCTGTGGCGACGGAAATCTGTTATGGGACAGGTTTACAGCAAGAGCGGGAAACGAGAGCGTGGAGCAATTGAAACTGTAAAAAATAATCCGTCAGCCTTTTTCCCCAAAGATAGATGACGCTCCGCCGATAATCTCCACTTTAACCGGCGCGCTTCCGGTCTTCTTCATTCCGATTTTGGCAGCGGCCGCGCCCGACAGATCGATCACCCGGCCGGCAGTGTGAGGTCCGCGATCATTGATGGTGACTTCGACCGATTTTCTGTTGTGAATATTGGTGATGAGTACTTTCGTGCCAAGGGGAAGTGAGCGGTGCGCGGCTGTCAGATCCGTCTGACAAAACCTTTGACCGCTGGCAGTTTTTCTTCCGCTCAGTTTATTGGAATACACGGTGGCCAGTCCGTTCATTGATTTATGGGACTTGCCAGGGGGCAAAGCGAGCGATGTCGGTTTTGTGGAGTCGAACGATAGCTCTTGTATCGTAATCGTGGTGGCTGCGTTGAGTGATTGCCCGGCGGAAAGATCAATCATCGCCAGTCCGATCATTACCATGAAAGCGGCTTTGGTGGTTTGCATAGTGTCATCCTCTCAAGTTGAAGTCGTGAAGGCTTTTTCTTTCAAGTTTATTAAAAATAACAGAATTACAAAGCATTGCAAGGAAAACCTATCTGACCTCCCCTGCGCACCATGTGAAGACACCGGAAATTCAGAATAATTTTTTTTATACGTGCACAGAGGGCGGTGAGAAAATCCTGGTTGAGCTGAACGGCCAAATGATATGGGCATCTGCTCTACAGGATCAATTCCCGAGAGAGTCTTCCGGTCCGGGAGCCGGGCTGCCGGGAGACCCGGGCTTCTCCTGCTTGGCCTTCTGCCCGTCCCTGGTCCCCTGATTCTGCATCAGGGCGGAAGAATCCCACCCTCCGCCCAGGGCCTTTATAAGCAGGCCGCTTGCCACCAGACGCCGACTGTCTATGCTCAGCGCCGTAATCTGACTGCCGAGCGAAATCGTCATGGCTGTCGCCACATTGAGATAGCTCACTATCCCGGCCTTGTACTGATTGAGACTGATTTGCGCTGACTGGTGCGCGGCCTTGACCGTTGCCTCCTGAACCCTTGCCTCTTCTTCAAGTATCCTAAGTGCGGCCAGGTTATCCTCGACCTCTTGAAATCCGGTCAGTACCGTTTGGCGGTAGGCGGCGACGCCGGCATCGTAGGCGGCTTTGGCCTGGTCGGTCTGCGCCCCCCGCAGGCCGCCGTCGAAAAGCGTCTCGGTGACTGTTGAACCGATAGACCAGAACCGGCTCGGCCAGACCAGCCATTTGGAGAACTGAGCAGCGTCGAATCCCCCGGCTCCATTTAAGCTGAGAGACGGATAGTATGCCGCCT
>JAJYAX010000103.1 GCA_021779275.1 Deltaproteobacteria bacterium
GCGGATAGCCGATGAAACACTCGCTATTTATGCCCCGTTGGCCACGCTCTTCGGTTTGTTCAATATGAAACGGGAGATGTACAACCTGGCCCTTTCCTATAAATTTCCGAAGCAGGGCGCGAAACTCATGGGGGCCATCAGGCAATTGGCGGAAACACCCGTTATTGTCGATATTGCCGAGAACTTACGCAATAAGGCCCGGGAGGTTGAACTCGATTGCACGGTTGATATCCGGGTCAAGGAACTCTGGGCGTATTTTGATCGCACCAATGGCATTCTTCTCAAGGCCATTGATTATCCAGTGGAAATCCTGGTTGTTGTTGCTGATACCGAGGCCTGCTATCAGGTCCTGGGAATGCTGAACCAGATGTTCCCTCCTATCCCCCGGACTATCCGGGACTTTATAGCCAATCCGAAGCCGACCGGTTACCAGGGGCTTCATGCCAGGGCAATTATCAAGGGACAGAGGGTCCTGTTTAAAATCCGTACGGAGGAGATGGCCCGCAGGGCGCAACGGGGGCTGTTGAGGAACTGGAGCTCAGAGGGCGGTAAACAACGACGTTTTGTCCGTGAGATTAAAGAGATGTTCGATGTCCTCAGCTCCGATGAGTCCGTGTCCTATCGGGATGTCATCGCGGCGAGCAGCACCAAGGAGATCTACACCTATACCCCTCAGGGCGACCTGGTCTGTCTGCCGTTTAAGTCAACGGTCCTTGATTTTGCCTTTCGGGTTCACACGGATATCGGTCATAGTTGTATGGGGGCGATGATCGGCAACAGAAGGGTTCAACCGGATCATATACTGCGGGACGGCGATGTGGTGCGGATTATCCGTACCGATCAACAGGTGCAGTTCGATCAGCAGATATTGGAGTTGTGTCAGACTCCCCGCACACGAACGGAGCTTGCCAAAGGATTCCGGATCCGGAGAAGTCTGGTGGCAAGAGAGGCCGGATATGCGACGCTCTGCCAGGAAATGGAGCGGTACGGAATTTCTCCTGACGTACTTAAGAGTCAGGACATGCAGAAGATTCTCGGATTTTTTTCGCTGGAGACCGTTGATGAACTCTGTCTGCATATCGGAGACGGCCGTCTGCGGCTCCCCGAAATTATCCATCGATTCAGGATAGATCTCTATGACGGCAATCTCCCGCCCGTCCTTCTTGACAATACGCCGAATACCTTGGAACTCAATATCCTTGATCCCGTCTCCATCAAACTGTCCTCCTGTTGCAAGCCGCTTCCCACGGAGCGTGATAATTGTGCCCTGCTGACCAAAAACTGGCTTTCGGTCCATCGAAAGACCTGCCCGAGATTACAGGAGATGAAACTGCACAGGGAGGATGTGGTCGATATCGTTTGGAACGCCCAGGAAACCCCGGTTCAGAAAAGACAGATTATTCATATTCTGGAGGCCTCACGGCAGCGGATCATGATGATTGCTGGTGTTGCCCCGGAGGGGATGAAAATTCTTGATCTCACCGCCCTTTCTGCAAAACCTACTCAGACTCCTGCCTGGCAGTTGACCTTTGACGTGACGAATCTGGCGACACTGCAGCAGGTATTGAAACACTTCAATAAATCCGGCATCCCGTATGAATTCGAGTTCGATTATTGAGAGGAGTCCGGAGACGCCCTGCCCTCAGGTGCGGGGCCTCATGCATCGAATTCGTATGGTTTCTTGCAATAATTACATAAAACCCGGGCCAGCATATCGGGGAGGTCATTCTTCTGCCGCGAACTGCGATGCATCTGTTTCAGTGTTTTTTCCAGGGTTATCACCTCACCCAGGAATACATGCCGCAGGATGAGGGAGATCAACCTGGTGATGGTGGTCAGATTGGAGATACGGGATTGCAGGTGCTGGTCTCTATCAAAGGCGGTTGAGGCGAATATCTCCACGGGGTTTCCTTCAAGTTCACTGACCGATACGTACCAGGTGTTCAACTCCCGGTCGCGTGTCCGGAAGCGAACGGCATCCAGGACCTCGGGGAGGTCCCGCGGTTCCGGTTGCTCGCTTTTCTCCGCATCGACCATCTCTGGGGAATGATCCTTTTGCAGGAGGGCCGATACCCTTCTCAGCAGAGCGGGATTTTTCGTCAGGGTCTTGATGACAGCGGCACACTCGGGGCAGAGTCCGTTTTCGTCGATCTTCTTTTCGGACGTGTTTTTGCCACAGCCATTACAGGGTTTACTTTCCGGTTTCATTGTGCCATGCTCCATCGGGCGAGAGTGTTTTTATGAGTGTTCTGAGGTGGTTTTGAAATTTCGTTCCGGAAATTTCGCGGGCGCCGAACCCCAGAAGGTGGCTGGTCGTCATCTGACAGTCTATAAGCTGAACATTTCTTTTTTTTAAAAACCCAACCAGCGCCGCCAGGGCTAATTTCGAGCCGTTTTTCAGAATCGTAAACATGGACTCACCAAAAAAAACCTGATCCAGCGCCACGCCATACAGGCCTCCGGCCAGTTTGTCGCCCTGCCAGCATTCAACGGAGTGGGCATAGCCCAATCGATGCAGCGTGCAGTAGGCCTGGCGCATCTGCGGGGAAATCCAGGTCTCTTCGTCCCTGTCGGTCCGCACCCGGGCGCAGGATGTGATGACCTGCTCAAAGGCCTGGTCCATGGTGATCCTGTACAGAGGCTTCCTGATGTCCCTCAAGAGCCTTCTTGAGACCCGGAACTCGTTTGGAAAGAGGACGAGCCGTGGCGATGTCGACCACCAGAGAATCGGGTCATTCCGGGAGTACCAGGGAAAGATGCCGGACCTGTAGGCTGCGATCAACCTTTCCGGGCTTAGGTCGCCGCCGATTGCCAGCAGGCCGTTTTCTTCAGCAAGGTCAGGTCGAGGAAAAACAATTTTTTCAGTAAGTTGAAAAACAGGCATAGACGAATTTACTCTATAGGCGGAGATCATGTCAATGATGTTTCCGGAGAAGAGGGGCGGGAGGGAGGCGGATAGAGAATTTGATCGGAGGGAAAATCGACCTTGGGCCTTTCCCGGTAAGGGCTCCTCCGGGCTGGATCAAAAATACCCTCTTCTCCGGCAGTTGATGCCTGACGATAAAATGCGCATCAGCAGCTTCTGGTTGAAGCAATCCGGAGAGGGTGTTACTCTAGACGCCGTGTTAACTTTGCCGTTGCAGGTAACTGGTATTCAATTGTGCAAGGTTTTTCGCTTTTCTTTAGAAATGATCATAATCGAAGGGGAAAAAGAAAGATGGAAATATTTGATATCGAGCAATCACCTTTTCGGGAAGGTTTTGACACGGCACTGTTTTTTCCCGGTGCCGGAAGAGGCGAGCTCCTCGGGAAACTGAAATCGGCGATCAACGAATCGGTGGCTCTTCTGATCTTGACCGGCGAAGAAGGGTGCGGGAAGAGCATGATGTGCAGGATGATCGCAAAAGAACTTCCCTCTGAATACATTCTCGTCCATTTCCCGGAGACCTTTGATTCTTTTGAGGACGTAACACGTCATATCGCCCAGAAAATGAAGATCACCCTGGCTGATGGTGTGGCTGTTGGCGATATTCGCGATCTTCTGTTGGAGGTATGGGAACGTCTTGCCGAGAAAAACCAGAGAATGCTGCTAATTTTTGATCGGGCTGAGCGAATTCATCTGGCGACTCTCGAACGGATTCGTAAGATGCTGGATATCGTGAACCAGACCGGGATAGCCTTTCAGATCCTCTTCGCGGGGAGATCTGGTCTCCTGGAAAACCTGAAGAACCTCTCGTTGTGCAACTTTCAGGGGGCCATGGAGAGGCATTTTTCCGTTGAACCGCTTGATTTGTCCACAACGCATTCCTATCTCAATTTTTGCATGAACCGCGGAAAAAATGAGGGGAAAGAATTTTTTTCGCCGGAAATGAGCGAAAAAATATTCATGATTGCGGATGGTAATATCAGGATGACAAATACTCTGGCCGAAGAGTCACTGCGATTGTTCGCTGCCGGGCCCTCGTTCATGGTCCCTCCCGGCAATGTCCAGGCTGCTGTCCGGGAAACATTACCCCGGGGAAAATCCGGAGGATGGGATTATGCCTCTTGCAAAGAGATATTCCTTGCCAACAAGAAATGGATCATTCCTGCCGGCGCCGGTTTGGGGATCCTGCTCCTCCTGCTGGTTTTGAGGATAGGGGAGATCTCCGATGTTCAGGACAACAAATTGGCCCCGAAGGTGGCAACACCGTCGGCTGAGGTCCGGAATATTCAGAAGGAGCCGGAAGAAATCAAGGTGGAGGCTGTGACGACGGACACGGAGGAACCTCAGGGAACAGAGAGAGAAAAATCGGCAGAACAACAAATACCCGCCGCTATCGCTCCGGCGGCTGCGGAAGGCGTCAATATTACCAAGCCGGCAGTTGAAAAGCCTGTCGATGCCCCCCCCCTTGCGTCGACGAATACCCCTCCTGTGAATACCCGCCTTGTCGGTCCTCAAACGAAAAAAACCGTTCCGGAAAAGGTTCACATCTCGAAAAAACCCCTTGTTGTGCAAAAGGCATTCAGCCCCGAAAAGGCCTCTATCGCAAAAAAGCTGCCGGTTGAGAAGGTTTTTACCGGCAGGATCGCCGCATCTGCTAAATGGGTGATAGGGGAGAAAAATGACCACTTTACCCTCCAGCTGATGGTTCTTGGTGCGGAAGGGGCTGAGAAAAAATTAAAGGAGATGCTGGCGCAAAAGCAATATCAGGAAGTGGCAAATCGGTTATTTATCTTGAGGAGAGCCGCATCTCCTCCCCTCGTCCTGGTATTCTATGGGGAATATCCAACCATGAATGACGCGAAGAAGGCAAAGGATGCTCTTCCCGCCTTCCTGCTGAGGAACAATCCCTACGCAATTTCCGTGAGAGGCGCGGTGAAGAAGGCAAACGGAGGTTGAGTTTACATGAACCAAAGCAGGAAACCGTTGGCAAAGTAAACGATTCCTATCGTTCCCGTCAAAAGGCCTAGGTACCAGACCAGCTTTTTTTTCATCAAGGCGGCAACCGAAGAGAGAAGAATGGCTATCTGGAGGAAGATAACGGCGATACTGAAGACCTGCGCATGCCTTTGGGCGTCATCACGGATGGCCTCAAGGCGCCTGGCCTCCTTTTCTATGGAAGCCTTCTCCGCATTATATTTAGCGATCCTGTCGGCATAGCTTGCGATCTTCTTTGTATGAGACACTACAGCTGCGGCGGACAAGTCGTTGCCTTCCTCAAGTTCCATCTCAAGCCGTTCCTTCTGAATTTCGTACAGGTAGGTTTTTATACCCTTGGCCTGGTAGTAGGCCCATTGATTTGCAGCCTGGGTCTGGCTGAGGACGGATCGTGTCGAAAACGAACCGCCCTTAAAGGTGGACAGTGTGGCGCACACGGCGAGTATCACGGTGGTGAGCGCCAGATAGTTCAACCAGGGCTCTTTTTTCTCTTCAACCATGGATTTGGTCTCCAGACAGGCGGCATTATAAAAAAGGCATCATGAACGACAAAACGCTATTTAAACCAGACGAAATGCAAATGCAAGGTCATAGAGAGCGGATAAGATGTTCGGATTACCTCCCTTCCCGAAATCTGCGGGTGCATACGTGAAGACTACAACCGGATGTCTATCCGCCTTTGAGTTGTCCTGCAGGATACGGGAAAAGAACCTCAGTTTTTGTAATCTTCTTTTCGTATTCCGAGCTTCTTCATCTTATTGAAAAGGCTTTTGGCGTTAATCCCGGCGATACCTGCGGCCCGGTTGATCCGTCCCCCGGTTTCCTTGAGCACCATTTTAAGATACATCGCTTCAACCTGAGCTAAGATTTCATCCTTGACCTCCGGTAGTGTCTTGCCCTGCCAGGAACGTACCAGGTCGGATTCGCCCGGCAGAGGGATCTTCGGCAGAGATTCCCCCGCCTGGAAAATGGTGGGGAGATCCTGAAGCGATATCTCTTCGGTCTTGCAGAGCAGCATTGAACGCTCAATCACATTCATCAGCTCGCGGACGTTTCCGGGCCAATCATAGCTGCAGAGGGCCTTCATCACCGGTTCGGAGATATAGCTGACATCGCGGCCGATTTTATGTCTGAAATTATTGATAAAACGACGAGCCAACGACGGGATGTCCTCCCGGCGGTCACGGAGCGACGGGATCTTCAGGGTGACGACGCTGAGCCGGTAAAAGAGGTCTTTGCGAAAGGATCCTTCGATAACCTCATTCTCCAGGTCCCGGTTGGTCGCGGCAATAACCCGG
>JAJYAX010000104.1 GCA_021779275.1 Deltaproteobacteria bacterium
TTATAACTGCCGGGTGGCCTGTCCGGTCTGCTACTGCAAGGAGTGCGTGTTTGTCACCGATACCTTCCGGCACACCGGCGAGCAGTTCATGATGTGGGCCGACAAGGGCGGCATGCTGAAGATGCCGAACGATACCCTGTTCTATCATCTGACCCGCATCACCCATATGAGCCTCTTCTGTGTCGGCTGCGGCCAGTGCACCAGTGCCTGCCCCAACGATATAGATCTGATGCCCCTGTTCAGGACATCAGCCGATAAAACGCAGGCCCGTTTCAACTATCAGGCAGGACGATCAGTCGATGAAACACAGCCCATGGCTGGATTCAAATCCGATGAGCTGGTTGAAGTGACTGGTCAAGTCAAATAGGAGCTATATTATGGCAGAAAAGAAGCCGATAGGCACGGTCCTCGTGGCTGGTGCCGGCATTTCTGGAATCAAGGCGGCCATTGAGCTTGCTGAAGTAGGGTATAAGGTTCTGCTGACCGATGCGTCCACCCAGGTTGGCGGCATCCTGGCCAAACTTGATTACCAGTTTCCGACGGATCATTGCGGCATGTGCAGAATGCTGCCCATGGTGGGCCGCGAGTACGCCTCCCAGTACTGTATGCGCAAGAGCCTGTTCCATGAAAACATAGAGATCCTGCCCTTCACCGAGATCACCTCGGTTGCGGGCGACGGCGGAAATTATAAGGTCGAGCTGCTGAAAAAGGCCCGATTGGTCGATCCGGCCGTCTGTAACGAGATGGGAGAGTGCATTGACGTCTGCCCTGTGGAGGTCGAGGATGAGTTCAACCACGGCCTGACCAGGCGCAAGGCCATCTATCAGGCCATCCCGCACAACACCCCGAAGATGCTGCTTATCGACAAGCAGGCCTGTACCAAGTGCGGTGAGTGCGTCAAGGTCTGCACGACGGGTGCGATCAATCTGGAGGCCCAGGACGAGGTCGAGACCAGGGAGGTCCATTCCATCGTCCTGGCCTCGGGCGTGAAGCTCTATAACACCCGGGAGTTTGAGGATGCCAAGTCCTATGCCGTCTCCCCGGATGTGGTCTCGTCGCTGGCCTTCGAGCGGATGATGAGCGGATCCGGCACCTATCAGGGAGATGTGATCCGGCGGCCGTCCGATGGCAAGCCTGCGAAAAACATTGCCTGGATCCAATGCATGGGCTCCAGAAACCGGCGGCAGAACAGGGACTACTGCTCCTCCATCTGCTGCATGTTCGCGTTGAAAGAGGCGGTGCTGGCCAAGGAGAAGGGTGGTCCGGAGGTCGACACGACCATCTTCTATATGGACATGCGGACCTTCGGCAAGGGCTTCCAGCAGTATAAGGACACGGCCGTGGAAGAGCATGGAGTAAAGCTGATCCGCTGCCGGGTCCAGGGCGTTATGCTCAAGCCCGACGGCAGTCTGGAGATGCGGTACTTCGATCCCGACACCAACGAATTCTTCGTCAAGGGTTACGATCTGGTGGTGATGTCCACCGGTCAGATTCCCTTTGAGACCCATAAGAAATGGGCCGATCTGCTGAATGCGCCCCTGGATTCACGTGGTCTTCTGGAAACCGAGCAGTACAGCAAGATCAAGGTGGCCCGCAAGCCGGGCCTGTTTATCTGCGGGTCGCTTATGGGGCTGACCGATGTCAGTGAGGCCATGTCCAGCGGCATTGCCGCAGCCGGCGAGGCCACCAATTTCCTGACCTCGCTTGGTGTGGACACAATACAGGAAGAGGAAATCCTGGAGCCCATCGCCCATGAGCGGGAAAATCCCCTGGTTTCGGTCGCTCTCTGTAAATGCGGCGAGAAGACAGGCGCCGATGGCCTTGATTATGAACTCCTGAGTGCCGAGCTGCAAAAGTACCGCGGTGTCGGCGAGGTCCATGTCATTGATTCCATCTGCAAGGCGGAAGGAGAGACGGCGACGGCCGATATCTTTGGGAAAACCAAATGCAACCGGTTGCTGATCGGGGCATGTCAGCCCTTCATGTACCGCCAGAAGTTGAAGAATGGAGCCAGAAAGGCGGGATTCCATTCCTCTTTGGTGGAGATCTTCGACCTTTTCGGGATTGCCCGGCGAGGCATGGTCGAACCGTCCAAGGGGGATTGGACCCGACGCGCGGCCAAAGAGGTCAAGGCCGATATTGAAAAGCTGAAGTATAAGCCGGCCCTCCACGTCAACACCCTGCCCATCAACCAGACCGCTCTCGTTGTCGGCGGCGGCATCGGCGGGATGCAGTCGGCCCTGTCGCTTGCCGGTCGAGGTGTGCAGGTCCATCTTGTGGAAAAGGAGGCCCATCTGGGCGGCTATCTCGGCAATCAGGTCGAGCATACGGTGGACGGACTGGCCCCCAAGGCCATGGCTGGCGAGATGAAGCTGAAGGTCTTCGAACAAAAGAACATAACGGTCCATCTGAACTGTGAGGTGGAGAAGACTATCGGCACCCTGGGTTCTTTCGAGTCAAAGATCCACGCCAGGGATACCGGCGAGAATACCTACCTGCATCACGGCGCGGTCATAATGGCCACGGGTGGGCATGAGGGGGCCACGACCGAGTATGGTTATGGCGCCACGGACAAGGTCCTGCTTCAGGGTGAGTTGAAGAAGGGTCTGGCCGGCGGCAGCATCGACGCAGGGGGTCTGGAAAACGTGGTCATGATCCAGTGCGTCGGTTCACGGCAGAAGGAAGGACGTCACTACTGCAGCCGTATCTGCTGCATGGGGGCCATCGCCAATGCCTTGAAAATAAAGGAAATGAATCCAGAGTCCCGGGTCTTTATCCTCTACCGTGACGTGATGACCTACGGTTTCTTCGAGCAGTACTATACCAAGGCAAGGACCGCCGGCATTATCTTCATGAATTACAGCCTGGAGAATAAACCCCAGGTGGAGATGGTCGAGGGGAAGCCGGTGGTGAAGTTCATGGATACCGTGCTGGCAACCGAATTGGAGCTGCCGGCCGATATCGTGGTTCTCTCCACCGGGGTCGATCCCGAAGAGTCCAACCAGAGACTGGCCGATGCCTTCGGGGTGGCGCTAACCGATGACGGATTTTTAGCGGAGGCCGATTCAAAATGGCGTCCGATTGAATTCCAGAAGGTCGGATTGTATCTTGCTGGCACGGCCCATTCACCGATGCCGCTGAAGAGTGTGATCATGCAGGCGGAAGCGGCGGCGCAGAAGGCATACACCTATCTCTCCGGACGTGAGGTGCATTCGGCCAGCGTTATCTCCAAGGTCAAGGATGCCCTCTGTATCCGCTGCCAGAGATGTGTGAACATCTGCCCGTATGGAGCGCGATCATATAATGAGGTGGACAAATGTATCGATGTCGATCCGGCTTCCTGTCAGGCTTGCGGCATGTGCGCTGTGGAATGTCAGAACAATGCCGCCGAGGTGACGGGGTGGAGTGATAAACAGCTGATGGCAGCCATCGATGCCAAGCTCATGGACGATCTCCTCATGTCAACTGCGGAATAAGAGGTGTGATAATGGATTTACAACAAGGTTCGATCAAGGATTTATGGAAGGCCATCTATAACACGGGGGACCTCCATCACTGTTTCAACTGCAGCACCTGCCTTTCCGGCTGTCCCGCCTCCCATGGAGATCCGCCGCTTCTGGTCAGGAACCTGGCCCGGATGGTGATACTGGGCCTGGAGGAAGAGCTTCTCAACTCCGACACCCCCTGGGCCTGCGTCTCCTGTTCCAAATGCGAGGAGATGTGCCCGATGGATGTCAAGCCCTTTGAGATGATTCTGGCCATCAGGCAATGGCAGAGCGCCAACGATGAGACGCGGGTACCCCCGTCGATTGTCGAGATCTATAAGAGGGGGTATACCCAGGCGGTCGGGGTGAATACCGATCTGCGTGATAGTCTCGGACTTCCTGAACTGAAGACAATTACAAAAAATCCGGAGCAATTGAAGTTATTTCAAGAAATGCTCATGAAGACACCTGTGGTCAGCGCCAATGACTATATGTTTGGTGGATGAAACAAGCGAATTGCAGCTAAACCTGGTTGTTTTACCTCACGTCATACGTGAACTGTGAAAATGATCGGCCGGCAATTCGCTCTGGGCGATCATTTTCATAAATATGAGGGATAAGAAATGGAATTATGTCTTTTTCTTGGTTGTAACACCCCTGCCATCCGACCGGATGTCGAGCGGGCGATAAGGGCGACAATGCCCGTTCTGGGTATTGATCTGGTCGATTCCGACAATTATGTCTGCTGTCCGGCATTCGGGGCATTCCCTTCTACGGATATTGATTCCTGGCTGGCGACGAGCGGCTGGAATCTTTCAATTGCCGAGGAGAAGGGCTGTGATTTCGTGGTCCAGTGCGGGTCTTGTTATAGCTCCCTGCGTATGGGGCGGGAACATATCATGCATCATGCCGACCAGAGGGCTCGGGTTAATGAGCTGCTGGAGCCGACCGGCAGGACGGTTACCGGCAAATCAAAGGTCCGGCATGTGTCCGAGGTCCTCTACAAGGAGATCGGACCGGAGACCATCGCCGCGCAGGTGAAGAAGAGCCTGAAGGGACTGCATGGCGTTGTCCAGTATCCCTGCCATACGCTGTTCCCGAGTGAGGTGGTCGGTTTCGAGGAGTCAGCCAGGGCGCCGAAGGGTATGCGGCATCTGGTCGAGGCCCTGGGAGCCACGGTGGACAGCTACAGCCGGGAATTACAGTGCTGTGGCGGGGCCGGAGGATTCATGAAGAGCACCCCGGAGCAGGCCATTGAGTTTGCACAGAGCAAATTTGATGCGATACTGGCGGAAACCAAGGCCGATTTTATTGCGGTTTCCTGCATCACCTGCCTGATGCATATGGAGAATGTGCAGAATACGCTGAATAAACGGGTGGGCGAAGAGCGGTATAAGATTCCGGTCTTTGATTACAACCAGCTGCTGGCCCTCTGTCTGGGCTTTGATCCGAAACAGGTTGCATCGATAACGAATGTATCGAGAGACGCTGTCCTCAGCCGGATCGTCTGAGTCTGAATGGATTGTCTATTATTTGTGTCAGGCCTTGACCCTCGGCATGATTTTCGGATGATGACCGAAAAAATCAGGACCTGACACCATGTCCTTCATTTTTCCATAATCTCGGGAGGGAGAGAGAATGAATTTTAAATCTATCGATGAAATACTCGATTTTGCAATAGAGAAGGAAAAAGAGGCGGTGGCGTTTTATAATGACCTCAGCAGGAAAGAGTCGGTATCCGCCCTGGCGAAGACCTTCAAGGAGCTGGCTCAGGAAGAGGCCAAGCATGTGAAGCTCTTGACTACTATCTCAAAAAATAAAGGTGCTATCAGCTCGTACGAGTTCAAAAAAGTACCTGATCTCAAGGTCAGCGACTACCTGGTGGAGATGGAGTATACCGAGGGGATGCTGATGCAGGATATCCTTGTCCTGGCCATGAAACGGGAAGAGATGGCCGTCAAACTCTATACCAATCTTGCCATGGGGGCGGTGGATCAGGAATCTGCAAAGCTTTTTAAACTCCTGGCCCAGGAAGAGGCCAAACATAAACTCACCTTCGAACGCCTGTATGACGATGATCTTGCCGGTCAAGGCAATTAGATCATAAATCCGGTGTCAGGTTTTGAGAGTGCTTCGGTGGAATGCCGGATATCAAAACCTGATGCTGCCTCTCCCTTCCGGTCCCTTCCTTCCCTGTAATTTTTCTCAAAACATTTTTTTGCCTGCTGGAAATTCAGCCCAGAGGGTGTATACTGTCACAGTTTTGGGCTTCTACCATGGCGCTGGACTTCGGCCGGCGGATACTGGGTATATTGTATAAGGGGGCTTTCTGTGAAGGTAACTATTGAATATTGCACACGATGAAACTATCTGCCCCGAGCTTCCGGTCTGGAAGAAGAGCTGATAAGAGACCTTGCGGCGGACGTGGCCCTGATTCCCTCCTCCGGCGGAGTGTATGAAGTGACGGTGGGTGGAGAGAAGATCTTTTCAAAAACGGAATTAAAACGTTTTCCGCGTGATGGCGAGATCCTCGATCTCATACGGAACAAGCTGAAAAATTCAGGAGAGGTTATGTAGCGTCTTCACCCTTTTCCTGACAGTGAGCCACGCATTCCTTGCAATTTAGCTTGATTTTTCCCAAACTGTGGAAGCTGGCGAACCCTTCGATAAGATTGTCTCCTCCACGGGGGCAGACATGCAGGAAGTGGATG
>JAJYAX010000105.1 GCA_021779275.1 Deltaproteobacteria bacterium
CGTAATTTTCGGGTGTAGAACTCCTTTGTGTACCTGAACGAGGCGCGCAATTTATGCCTCTTTGCCAATCGCAGGACCTCGGCATAGCCGATATGGTTCGCAAAATAGGTCATGAAGTCCGCCTGCTTCTCCGCAAACTCATCCAGGGAGATCCCTATTTTCCTGCGGTGCATCCTATATTTCCCGAGGCCGAGGCGACTCAACAATTTGATATAGCCGCGGAGCAGATCATGGTTGTAAATCCTGTGCACATAAGGCAGCCAAATGTGTCCTTCATAGATATACTCGTTCAGAAAAAAGAGATGCACCGAATATCCGCCGTACTTCAAGGTCCGGTTTACCTCGGAGAAAAACATGTCATGGTCATTCACATGCTCAACAACCTGGTTTGAAATGACGATGTCGAACTGCCCATCCCCGTATGGCCAGGGATCACCGTCCGAAATCGACGCAATCCGCTCTTCCCAGGGTATCCCGGGACAGCGCGATGACAGATTGCAGATTGCCTTGCTTAAAAAACCGTCCTGCTGCACACCATGGTCATGCACATCGAAACCATGAATCTGCCAATCAATGGTCGGGTTCAGCTTTGGCAGATTATTCGTCAGATACGTTATCAGCTTACCGTCTCCACAACCGACATCCAACAGGTGGACTGTCTGATGGTCGGCAAAACGGCCGAGCTCCGTGTTGATGATACTGAGCAGATGTTCGTGAGTGGTATGTTCGGCCTTGTCAAGACTCATATCCACCAGCCCTGAATTGAAAAATATCCGTGTTCAGCGACTGTATTACGACGCTGAACAGCCCCAGGCCGATGAACAGCCAGACAGGGAACTCGGCCAACAGCGGGGTGAAAAAGCCCATGAACGTGGTGAAGCACAGGTTCGCCCAGGCAAAGAGGGCAATGGGGCTCCCCGATTGCAGTAGTTTCAGTCCCAGTATATCCAGTCCGAAACTGTAGACAAGAATGCCAAAGACAACGAAAAGCAACCCTCCGTCCCGGTAAAACGGCTCCAGAAAAGAGCCTACGTTAGTTTCAAATGGGACGGCATAGAATTCGAGGATCTGGCTGGGCGGTTCCTGGATCAGACCAAACCTGGAGAGAAGTTTCGACACCGGATAAAGAACCCTTTCCGGCGAGTAGGATACCGGTTCATGATGCACGAGCATGTGGTTAAAGTAGGCAAAACCGCTTACGCCATAGGCATACATTACCTGCGTCACGCCGGGTATGCGCGGGTCTTCGAATTTGTCCTCGTAATATGCCTTGCCCGTCCATTCTCCAATCGCCCAAAACAGCGCAAAAAACAGCACTAAAATCAGCAGCGTCCACATGACCGCCTTCCTGAAGTTCACGCTCACCAAGGCAGCCAACACCATGAGGAGGCTCGTAAACATTATCCATATGGGCTGGGTTCTCCCTATATAGAGAAAATTGCCGAGAAATTGGATCAGCGCCAAAACCAGCCACCATTTTGATACCTGTTTCCGGGCCACGGCATATACCGTCAGGGCTATCGCAATCCATCCCAGAAACGACACTTGAATGCCGATCGTGGACGACAGGTCGGAGGCGCCCCGTATGGTGTCCGCTGCGCTTGTCAGTGCAAGCAAAACCAGATTAAATCCTCCCAGATAGCCGGCAATGTGCATAAGCCATGTTGACAGCCCGAGGAGACCGGCCAGGTGAAAGAGAAGCAGCGTCAGCTTCAACGCCGTCCTGCGCTCGCAGGAAGGAAAGACGTCTCCCGGTTGAGAATGGTCCGCCAATATCGTACCCCGGTAATGCGGATATGATAGCGCCATGGACAAGACAAAGAATATCTCGGTCGCAATATAGATGGCGAGCGCCATGCCGCTACAGGCATCCAACCTTATGAGCCGCATCAGATACAGGGATAGCCAGATACCCCAGGTAAAAGCACCGTAAAAACTGGGCATATAAAATAACGTTATGAGCTGGTTACCCAGCGGTTCATTACGCATGCAGCTCAATGCTCTTACCCCATTTTGTGCTTAATGATAATATCAGGAATGTTACCATCTGGATCGGAACAATCCATGACAAGACGTAGACGTTGATCCCATCCTTTATTGTCAGTGCTAACAACAATCCAGTTATAACCGCAACCAGCATGTTCACTATCAATCTCTGTAAATATCCCTGGCGCAGCATTGAATACGTAATATTGTTTGCAAATATTATGAGCAGTGAATTGAGTAGAAACGGCACAGCCAGATAATAAGGACTTGATTTACCGTTCCAAAATTTCATATATGCATAGATCAAGACAATAAACAACGGCACATATCCTATAAAAAACAATTTGTATCTTTTGAACTGTGACCCAATCAAACGTATTGTGAATGGATACTGAACATACGCTTTTGGAAATATTACAGTACCAAGAATTACTATTACGCTTGCAAGGGTCTCAGGAAATTTCGCCATATAAATATACATACTGATATTCTCATCGAAATGGGCTTTTAACCCCATGACAGACAGGAGGATCTGATCCATACGATACATGAGGAAATTAAAAGCCTGTTGAACACCCATTTTCAAGTTAACATCGGAAGAAAATCCCTCAAAATGGGCGGGAACGTATTTTTTTCTTGCCAGCCAAAGCGAGCGGAGCAGACTCGAGATCAGGAATGCCGCCAATGCCACCTCGGTATTCAACCATCCCGCATAGTTCAGGCTGAACAAAATTATAAAGAAGAGGGGATAGTTAATTAAATTGGCTATCGACGTTACAGAATAAAACCCACGTGCGTTGAGATCAGCCATAATAATAAGAGAGTAGGCATCAAGCACGATGCTTCCTAAAGCAACAAAACCCGCCCATGGAGAAAACACGATACCAACGGCCAATGAAAAAACCGCTGAAATGGGCACCACAGTTTTGACAATGAACTTTCCGGCAGCGAAATACTTCTTTTCATCATTGCTCACAACGGCAAATATGAGATGTTCGATCCCTATCTTTGAAACCGCAAAGCCCAATGTCTGCCACTGGACAAATAAAATGATGAAAGCGGCGAGATGTCGATCAAAAAGTGACCAGCGTTGGGAAGCTATCAGCATGAAGCCGACTGCCGCCACGACGCCCGAGCCCAAGAGCGAAATAAATCCGATGAACTTGTTTTTTAACTCGCAACGCTTTTCTTTTCTTTCAATATGCTCGTTATTCATGCGCAATCGGTCGCTGGGGACTCATTTCCGCATCCATTAATTATTTTCCTTAATCGAGCGGCCGGCAGCGTACGCCTTCAATCTTTCGATCCGTTCCCGTTTCGCAGGGTCCAGGGAAACCCTTTCCCGATACTCCAGGATAATCGCCGTAACGAATGAGATCAGCAAACCCAGAAGTGTGACACTTGCAACCAGGAAAACCCGCCTGGGTTTTACCTGTTTCTCCGGAGGGGCGGCTTTATCAACGACCTGGATGACCATCGCATCTTTTGCCTCATCGATCTTCGCCATTTCATACTGCTTAGCCATAAGTTCATAGAGCGTCTCCGAATATTTCAGGTTCCGCAATTTACGGACGTACCCGGTGCCTGCCTCGGGCATGCTCCCCGCGGACATGAAGGGATCCGGGTTCTTTCCCCCCTTTGCTTCGAGTTTCGAGAGCTGTTCTCTCATCCCCCGCAGCTGCTCTTCAATCTTCTGCAAATCCGGGTTCTTGGGAGTGGCGTACGACCTGAGCACCTTGAGTTCAACCTCTTTGGCCGCAATCTGCGCCCGCAACTGTGCTATTGATTCTATGATGGCCTTAGTTTGTTCCTTGATCTCAATGGCCCCCGTTTGCTCCTGGTATCCTTTCATCGATTCTTCTGCACGTATAAGAGCTTCTTTCGTATTTTTGAGCTGCTCTTCAAAAAAGAGCCGTCTTTGGGACGCCTCGGTAACAGCGATATACTGGGTAAGGTTCCTCAGCTCCTCGACGAAAGCATTTGCCAATTCGGCGGACCTCGCCGGGTCCCTGTCCTCGACTCCGATGATGATCATGCCGCTCTTCTTCATATCCTGGATCGACAGCGCCTTCACCAAATTTTGTCGGGCGTCCTCGCGATAGGTTTCCCGGTACACCTTCATAAGGTTGAAGCGGTCTATCACGCGATCAAGCACGGCCCTGCTCTTCAACAAAGCGGCGTAGAGGTCACTGGTCGTCCGCACACCACCGCTCAGGACGTTGGGCAAAGCTGCCAAACCCATCTGGCTCTGTACCTGGAGAGACAGGCTTTGACTGCCCTGCTGCGGCAGCAGAACCTTCGTTTCAGCCAGGTATTTTTTCGGGAGGAACATGCTGATAATAACGATTGCTGCGAAACAGGACACCGTGATAAGCGTGATGAGTCTTTTCCACTTCATCACGAAGATCAGATAATCCAGGGCGGTAACACCTTCTTTTGGCGGTTGTGCCTTGTGCTGCTCCATAGGCTTCCTCCTCTAACGAACAACGAGCAATACGCCCGCTGTCACGGCAATCTGGTAGAGGATCTGCGTAATGTCCTTGATATTACGCAGCCAGCCGACACGTTCCAGCTTCTCCGGAACGACAATGGTATCTCCTGAATTCAGGTGGTCTCCGAATCCGAGGAAGCTTCCTCCGGCCTTGACCGCAGTGCCATTCGCCTGCAGGATGTAGGAGTTACCCTCGTCCGCATTTGACGTATACCCCCCCGCAAGCTCCACGTAGTAGTCGTATTGCTCTCCCGCATCGTATACAAAGGCACTCTGGTTGTATACCGAGCCGATGACCTGCACGGTCCTGGGGTCTGAAGGCACCGAAATGGAATCGCCCTGATCAAGCTCGATGTCGTACGCGGACCCCCGGAAAGTAGCCAGATCCGACAGTCGCAACGCTATTCGGCCCTTTGCCTTGGCCGTCTTGAGCTGCTCTATAAACTGCCTTTTCTGCTCCAGTTCCATCTGGACCATACGAGCATCGTCCGGGCTGGTCGCGGTGGCGATCTGCGAGGTGCCGGAGCCGAGAAGTTCCCGCTCAAGCCGTTCGGCCATTTCATCGATCTGTTTCTGCTGCTGCGCACGCACCCTCTCCCTGGTGAAGACCGACCCGCGCAGGTACGCACGCGCCGTAAACCCTCCCGCCCGTTCGATGAGCGACGAAAGCGTCTCCCCCCTCTTGATCGTATAGGTCCCGGGAAATCTCACCTCTCCGCTGATGGTCGCAGTGCGGTAGAGATTCCATTCGGGAACGGTACGCACGAAGAGATAATCGTTCATCTGCAAGGGGACATTGTTGGCGGGATCGCCTTCCAGCGCCTTGGCAAGGTCGATGACGAACATCTCGGTCTTTGGCCCTGCCTGGGTCACCGTTATTCGCGTCATCTCTGCCTGATTCGATGTATAGTAGAGCAGCCCGCCTGCAAGGGAGATGACATCCTTCACCCTTGTCACGCCGGGGTTGACGCCGAAATTGCCCGGATGGGCGACCGCACCGGCAATAGTGACGGTATTCGCCGTATCGGCGACCGTAAATATCTTTGCCAGGTCGCCGTCCTGAAGGACAAAATTCTTTTCCGGGTTTTTCTCGATGTCTATCAGGTCCCCTTCGAACAAGGTCCTGAATTGATGGTCCTGGATTCGCTGCATCTGCACCCGCCCCGTGAATGCGATACCGGTGATGCCGCCGGCCATATGGACAAGATCGAGGAGGCGGGTCTCACCCTTAAGCTCATAGATCGCCGGAGTCTTGACGTTTCCCGCAATCCCCGCAAGCGGCCCCGCCGGCGGGATAAAGATCACGTCCTCCGGCAGGAGGCGGATATCCTTGGTCTTGTCCCCCTGCAACAGGAAGTCGTAGAGATCGAAGGTGACCACGGTCCTGCCGTTTCTCTTCACCTGGATATTCCTCATGGAGCCGGTCTTGGAAGGGCCGCCGCTCTCGAACAGGGCGTTAATGATGGTCGAAAGCGAAGATATGGTGTAAGCCCCCGGCCACTGGGCATTCCCCACGACGTAGACCGTGATCGACCTGAGCTGCCCCATGCTCACGTTCATTTCAAAGCCTGTATAATATTTGGAAAGCTCCTTCTGGAGGACCTCTTTCAGCTCTCTGAAGGTCAGTCCCGTTACGCCGAGAACGCCGATCTTCGGCAGGATTATCTTGCCGTCATTGTCCACAGAGACATGCCAGCTCCTCT
>JAJYAX010000106.1 GCA_021779275.1 Deltaproteobacteria bacterium
ACAGAACACGCAACTGACCGAACTCGTGAAAGACCTGAGTCAACGCATTGAGAAGCTTTCCCGTGAGATGCATGGCAAGGTCGTTCACGGCGACACCCTGTCTTAGACGCTGCCGGGAGTCATATTTAACCACCCATGGACAATTTTGATAATCTATGAAACTTCTAACATCCTTGTTGTTGCTCATGATACTCCTTTCCGCAGGAAATTCGGCCGCGCATTACCTGGTGGGCTATATGCCGTCCTGGCAGGGGGAGGCCGATGCTGTTCAGTATGCCAAGCTCACCCATATCAACTACGCATTTGTTGTCCCTTCGCCCATAGGAGACGGGAGCCTGGGGGCGGTGGAGAATCCCGCCAAGCTTAAACGGATTGTTGAGCTGGCGCATGCGCATGGCGTGAAGGCGGGGATTGCCGTCGGCGGTTGGACCGATCTGAAGAATTCCGGCTTTGAAATCCTTTCGGCGAGCCCTGTCGGCCGGGAAACGTTTGCGGATGCCATCCTGAAATTTGTTGCTGCCTACGATCTTGACGGCGTTGATATCGACTGGGAATATCCGCAAGGGGCCGTCCAGTCGCAGCACTATGACCTGATGATGCATCTCCTGGCCGACAGGCTGCATGCCAGGGGGAAGATCCTGTCGGCGGCGGTTGCGGATGGGGATGAAAATGGCGGCGGGATCCCGGCCGAGGTCTTCGGATATATAGATTTTGTCAATATAATGGCCTACGACGGGGAGGACGAGGACGGCCATTCCCCGTATTCTCTGGCTGAGAGCTCTCTGGATTACTGGCTGGGGCGCGGATTGCCCCGGGCCAAGGCCGTGCTGGGGGTGCCCTTCTATGCACGGCCCAGCTGGAAGACCTATAAGGACCTGCTGGCCAAGGGGGCCGATCCCCATGCCGATGCCTTTAAGGATGACAGCTACAACGGTATGGACACCATTGCCAAAAAGACGCATCTTGCCATGGAGCGAGGCGGCGGCGTTATGATCTGGGAGCTTTCGGGGGACGTCCAGGGCCCGTATTCATTGGTGTCGGTGATCGCCAAGGCCTTTGGTGAAAAGTAGGCCGCCGGTGTCTGCCGCCGGAGAGTCTCCGGTCGGCCTCACCGTGGCGAGTGAAAAGAGATATGGTCAGCCATTGCCTCCTCCAGTTGCCGGAAACGGCCGTAGAAGAAATGATCGGCGTCATCGATGATCTCAAGCCGTGCGCCGGGATTCCAGGCGGCAAGATACCTTCGGATCAGCCCTACTGGGGCGAGTTCGTCGTCACTGCCGGTAAACACAGCCTTCAAGAGCGGCTGAGGAGGGACATCCTTGTAGTCTATGAAGGCCACCGGCGGCGCCACCATGATCAGGGTGGAGACCTCCGGCGGCAGCGGGCCTGTCCGGGCATTGACCCAGGCGCCGAATGAGTAGCCGGCCAGGTGGATCTCGGTCATGCCGCTTGCCCTCAGAAGGTTGATTGCCGCCAGCACGTCCTGCCGCTCTCCGTTGCCGTTATCAAAGGTGCCTTCGCTTTGGCCGGCGCCCCTGAAGTTGAAGCGCAGCGTGGTAATACCCTTGCGGGCGTAGGTCAGGGCGATGGCCTCGACCACAGGATTGGACAGTTCGCCGCCATAGAGGGGATGGGGATGGGTGATGACCACCCCGCAGGTCTTTGACAGGGGGTTGATCTGTCCCTCCAGTCGTAACGAACCAGTATGAAAGGTGATTCTGCTCTCCATAGGATTTTCCCCGAGGTTAGTTGCAGGGGCTCCTGATAATGTGGCGGAGCCGGAATATTCCCAACTATGACCGTTCGGGCAGGTGTTGGCAACAGAAAAGGCGCCGGAGGCGCAACCCTGCCGCTCAGGAAGACCCTGTTCATTCAAAAAAACGAATGATCGGCCAGGGAGGTATTGCCTGCTTCCGTTTTTATGTTATTATGCACAGTTTAATAGAGGCTGGCGACAGTCGGCTCGTAATTGGAACGTCCCGGTCGTTCACCAAAACCAGGGGCCACATTTTTGAGAGGAAACATGGAGACTACAACGCAGGAATTGGTGTCGTTTATAGCGGAATGGGCGGAGAGTCCGGAACAGACCAAAAAGGCATTTATCGAACTCAAGGAGCACCTGGAATCCATGGCCGGGGTCGGCCTGAGCTTCCATCCCCGGCCGGGTCTGACCTATTCGCTCCGGGCGGCGCACGCCAGGCAGAAGGATAAGCCGCTTTTTGTGATGGTGGATGTGATTGAAGACACTCCCCGCTGGTTGTCGGTCTGTTTTTATGGGGATATGATCAGCGATCCGGAGGAAAGGGGCGATTTTGTCCCCGGCGGCCTGCTGGGGCAGGATGCCCGGTGTTTTGATATAAATCAGTACAGCAATGAGGCCCTCCAGTCTGTCAAGGCGAAGATGGATGAGGCTTATGCGGCAGCGGCTGCTGAATAATTTCTGTGTCCTGTTCCCGGTACAGATGCCGGCGAGAGGAAGATACATATATACTTAAGGAGAAAGTATCATGGCAAATTTCTTGTTTGTGCTTCGTTCCAGTGACAATGAAAAGGCGACCCGGTGTTTTCAGTTCGCCAAAATCGCCCATTCCAAGGCCCATACGGTCAATCTGTTCCTTATCGACAGCGGGGTTGAATGGGCCATGCAGGACAGGGACGGCAGCCGGAAAACCGATACCGGCGATTGCCCCAACGACTACCTTCCCTACCTGGTCGAGAAGGAGGTGCCGGTAGGGGTTTGCACACCCTGCGCCAAAAACAGAAAACTGGACGAGGCAAAATTCCATACCAATATGGTCCTGGACGGAGGACCGCATCTGATTGATATGGCGGCCGAGGCGAAGGTCTTTAATTTCTAATCTCCGGCGCCTGACACGTTTTTCTTCACTGCGGGCTCAACCAGGAAAAGGGGCGTTTGGTATTAACACAGCTCTTTTCCTGGAGATTGTGTATACCCTTCTGGTTTTTCCCCCTCTTCTGATCATCTTTTCACTGCAAAAAATGGATAGACAAAGCCTGTCCGGGTGATCTCTTGCCGGTTGCTTTACAGCCGGAGACAGTGGCTATTCCTCTAAAACGAATTATCTTTTACCACAGAATCGTCGTTGCGCTTGAAAAAAGAAGAGAGCGTGGAGGTACAGGATATGAAAATCCTACTGATGCTGTTGCTTGGAGCAGGATTGATTGTTTTAGCCGGTGTTGCCGGCGGCAGTGAGGAGAATACGATGCAGAATAAAGAGACGGACGTGGATACGGCAGGATATGAAAAGGCGATCTTTGCCGGCGGCTGCTTCTGGTGTATGGAAAAACCATTTGCGCAGCTGGAAGGCGTTGAGTCGGTTACCGCCGGGTATACGGGCGGAACAACAGACCATCCAACCTATAATGATTATGTGGCCGGCGGACATATCGAGGTGATCCAGGTGGTGTATGATCCGAAAAAGATCAGCTATCAGAGACTTCTTGATGTTTATTGGCATCAGGTCGATCCGACTGACCCCGGTGGACAGTTCGCCGACCGCGGACATGCCTATACAACGGCGATTTACACCTTTGGCGACCAACAGCGGCAGCTGGCTGAGAACTCGAAGGCCGATCTGGATAAACGGCATATATTTCCAAACCCCATAGTGACCCGGATCATCCCGGCCGTGACCTTCTGGCCAGCCGAAGAGTATCACCAGGATTACTCGCATAAGAATCCTCTCCGGTACGCCATCTACAGGGCTGGGTCCGGACGCGATCAGTATCTGGAATCGATCTGGGACAACAAAAAAGAGGCAATCGCTCCGGATGCCTCCGATCTAAAGAAGAAATTGACCCCCCTGCAGTATGAGGTCACTCAGGAAAACGGCACCGAACCGGCCTTTAATAATGCCTATTGGGACAATAAAGAGGCTGGCATTTATGTGGATATCGTCTCCGGGGAGCCGTTGTTCAGCTCACTGGATAAGTTTGATTCCGGTACCGGCTGGCCCAGTTTCACCCGTCCTCTGGTCCCGGAAAATATCGTTGAGCATACCGACAGGACCCTCTTTATGGTTCGTACGGAGGTTAAGAGTAAAAAGGGAAACTCCCATCTGGGGCATGTTTTCAATGATGGCCCGCCGCCGACGGGATTGCGGTACTGCCTCAATTCGGCGTCCTTGCGGTTTGTCCCGGTCAGGGACCTGCAGAGGGAAGGCTACGGCAGCTACGTGGGGTTATTTGCAAAATAGCAGGATGGGATTGTTCATCCGTCCCCTGGTGAAGGGACGGAAAAAAGAAACCCTTCGGAAAGAGGCGTTTCCATCGTCTTTTCGAAGGGGTTGAAGTATAATCGAAAAAAGATCGACGGGATTACTCGATGTCGATGCAGTCGGCAGGGCAGGAGGCCTGCGCCTCTTCCGCGCAGTCGGCGGCGTCTTCAAAGTCTTCCAGCACAAAGGCCTTTTCTTCGTCGTCATCGAAGCCGAAGACGTCAGGGCATATTTCCACACAGCTCTGACATCCTATGCATTCATCTTTATCAATTGTGACTTTCTTAGCCATTGGTGTTCTCCTTTGCTTGGTTGAGGTGAAGCGTTGCGAAACGGTCGAGTGAAACCACCTGTAGTGAGGATAGGTATGAGAGAGCGGATTGTCCAGTAAAAATAACAGGGAGGGAGCGTATTAGTACAGAGCTTCGGGAGATACGGAAACAGAAGGGGATGCGGGCCGTTAACGTGGGCTTGGGCGCCAATGCCTTTCTGGCGTTCACGAAAACAGGAATCGGCGTATTCGGCCATAGCCCGGCGCTTTTGGCGGACGGAATAAACTCCACGTCCGATGTGGCCTATGGGATCGTTATGTGGCTGTTCATGCGGATGTCGGGCAAACCGGCGGATAAAGAGCATCCCTACGGTCATGACCAGATGGAAACCATAGCCGCCGTGGTGGTCGGCGCCTTTGTGGTCTCGACGGGGATTGCCATATTCTGGAATTCCGTCAATGATATCTATGAGATGATCAGAAGTAACCAGGGAAAGGGCGGCGCCGCGGTTATCACCTTCTGGATGGCGGTACTGACGATTGTGATCAAAATAGGCCTTACTTTCTGGACAAAGGCCATAGGGAAGCAGACGAATAACAGTGCCGTTATTGCGCTGGCCCACGATCATCGGAACGATGTCTTCGCCTCGGCCGCGGTGGCAATTGGAATTTTTGGAGGCAGGATGGGCTACCCCTGGGTCGATCCGCTGGCAGGCGCCATAGTCGCCCTCATCATCCTGCGTACCGGAGCCGAGATCCTGCGTTCATCAACGGCCGATCTGATGGGCACCGTCCCCGGCAAGTCCCTGGCCCTGGAGATCAATACCCTCCTGACCCCGCTGGAAGGGGTAAGGGCTATTGAGGAGATTCATGCCCACTGTTTCGGACCCTACCTGGTGGTTAATATCACCATTGGCGTTGAAGGGTCTCTGACCGTTGCCGCCGGTGACCGGATCGCGACCCGGGTGGAGCATGTTCTGATCGGAGAAATCGAGTTTCTTCGTAAAGTCCATGTCCATCTCCACCCATTTTCTTCACCCCAGGCCGCACAGTGATTCTCGTCGAGAGGCAAAATTTTTTTGGCGCCATTTGACTCTGTGTTTGATACCATGTTTAATAAAACAATGTGATGCAGTGATCCTCTCTTTTATCCTTGAGGGTCGGAAAATGGACGGGAATCACTCCCCTGACGATATCTCTTGGTTGACGGACCGGCATGGCATGGTCCGGATAGAGTGGTTTGAAAAATCCGGTTATATTTATGACGAACATACCGACATATAAAGAATTACTGAAAAAAACCCAGGACCTGGAGCGGGAAAATGCGATATTGGCGGGGCACCGGCGGAAGCTGAAGGTGATTTCCGAGAATTCATATGATTGGGAATATTGGATAAGTCCTGAACGAAAATTTAATTTTATCTCACCGTCGTGTGAGAGAATTACCGGCTACGGAGCGGAGGAATTCGAGGCGGATCCTTCCCTGTTTGTCTCCATCACCCGGGAGAGTGAAAGAAAACAGATTGCCAGGCATCTCGAAGAAGAATTCCAGATGACCGAGGTCTGTCATCTGGAA
>JAJYAX010000107.1 GCA_021779275.1 Deltaproteobacteria bacterium
GTTTCCCATCTGTTCAATGGCCGCCGCCAGTTTTTTCTTCTGCCCGGTGACATTGAGACCGCCTTCCGTGGTCAGTTCCAGCCGTTTTTCCGGAACCAGGGTGACCATGTCCGGCTTGATATCGAGTGCGATGTCGATGATCTCCCTGGCGGCCCCCATTTCCAGGTTGAGTTTGGTCTTGACGGTCTGTCTGAGGAGTCGAACATCCCGGTCCTGAATATGCCGTCTGTCCTCACGCAGATGCACCACGATTCCCGCGGCCCCGGCCAACTCGCAGATAGCGGCGGCGGTGACCGGGTCGGGCTCAAGGATGCCCCGGGCTTGACGAATCGTGGCGATGTGATCGACATTGATGGCGAGAAGGGTCATTGGTTTGCTCCTGTTGGGTTGTAGTCTCGATTGCAGTTCATTTTCTTTATCCTGCATGAGCAGGGCTTCCGTCTCGGATCGTTCATGGTCGTATCCCGTCAGGTGCAGCAGGCCGTGGATGATCAGCCAGGTGAGCCGTTCGAGCAGGGTCTGCCGGGATTCTCTTGCCTCCCTGCCTGCGGTGTCAACGGAGATAATAATGTCTCCGAGTTCTTTGACCGGTAAAGAGGAGAGTGTGGCGTCGGCCCCATCCAGAAAGGGGAAGGAAAGGACGTTGGTCGGGGTGTCTTTGCCGCGATAGCGGCCATTCAACTCCGTCATCTCCCGGTCATCAATAAGCAGGATGCTCAGGCTGTATTCCGCCCTGTCGCAGAGGACCAGAAGCTGCTCGGCCCGGTCAACAAGAGGACGGGTGTTCAGCCGTCCCACCGATGCTGCGTGATGATTGGTCAAAAAGACAGGCATGGCGATACGGTGAGGAAAAATGCGCGTACAGGAGGATTGATGGAGCCTTTATTTGTTCTCATAGGCCTGGATAATTTTTTGAACCAGAGGATGCCGGACGACGTCCTCTCCTGAAAAAGAGCAGAATTTTATCCCCTCAATGCGGCTCAGGAGCTCTTTGGCCTCCAACAGGCCGGATTGCTTCGGGATCGGGAGATCGACCTGGGTGCTGTCGCCGGTAATGACCGCCAGGGAGTCGAAACCGATTCGGGTCAGGAACATCTTCATCTGTTCACGAGTGGTGTTCTGGGCCTCATCCAGAATGATAAAGGCGTTGCTCAGGGTCCGGCCGCGCATAAAGGCAAGGGGGGCAATCTCAATAACCCCTTTTTCGATAAGTTCCTCGCTCTTTTCAGGGCCAAGCATATCATTCAAGGCGTCATGCAGAGGACGCAGGTACGGGTTGACCTTCTGGGCCAGGTCCCCGGGCAGGAAACCGAGCTTTTCTCCAGCCTCCACGGCGGGCCGGGTCAGGATAATGGAACGGACCTGACCGCTCACATAGGCGGATACGGCCATCGCCACCGCCAGGTATGTTTTTCCGGTTCCGGCAGGCCCGACGCCGAAAACGATATCGTTCTGGCGGATGGCGTCGATATACAATTTCTGATTCCGGGTCTTCGGCGAGATCACCCTGTTTTTGGTGGTAACGTAGACCTTATCCAGAAAGATCTTATCCAGCGCGGCCTTCGGGGTGGATTCGAGGATGCGCAGACCAAAGGCAAAATCAGAGGCGTAGACCGGATAACCTTTACCGATGAGCGCATAGAGCTGTTGCAGCAGGTCGGCGGCGAGTTCAACCTCGTGTTCCCGCCCGGTAATATTCAGGGAATTTCCACGGACATTGATTTTTACGCCTGAACTCTCTTCCACGATGTGCAGATTCTTGTTCAGATCACCATAGAGCGCCCCTGCCAATTTGTTGTCAGGGAAGTGAAGCTCACGACGCAGTTCTTTATGCATGGTCAATGGCTCGATTGCACCTTTTTTAATTCGTCATCGATCAGTCCCTGGATGACCGGCAAAGAGCGATTTCTCAGCGCTCGTCCGTTGATGAAGAGAGCAGGCGTTCCGGTAACCCCGGCAGCCTCGGCATCTTTCAGATCCTGGACGAGCTCCTGTTGAATTTTGGGTGAAACAATATCCTGTTTAAAGCGTGTCATGTCAAGTTTCAGTTTGACGGCAATGGCATCAATGGCCTGTGCATTTAGATTCTTAGTGGAGAAAAGCTCATTATGAAACTCCCAGAATTTCCCCTGTTCCTTGGCTGCAAGGGCTGCCCGTGCGGCCAGTTCGGCGTTTCTGTGGGCGCTGAGCGGCATGTTTTTAAAAACCAGCTTAACGGTATCGGGATTTTTCTTCAGCGCCTCCTCAAGAAGCGGCACCGCCTCGCTGCAATACGGGCATTCAAAGTCTGAGAATTCAACGATGGTGACCGGTGCATTCTCCTTTCCCAGAAAGGGGGAACCGGCGATGTTGATGGGAAGAATGAAGTCGACAGCAAGCGATGTAAAAGTGTTTTTTTCGCTGTCGATAAGGTAAAGATTTTCGCCTCGCGGGGCGATATCAATGGCCTTCACTCCCTTGGAAACAGGGATGTTTCCTTCAAGCTTGCCGGTGGGATCATAGATCAGAATCTGATGTTGGTCCGTCAGCACGAATACATGCTTTTGATCAAGGGAATAGACGACATCGAGGGGGGAGGCAGGGAGCTTCCATTCCCCCTGAACCTGCCAATCAACCTTTGCGGGGATATTTTGCACGGGGCCGGCGGATGTCTGTGCCGCCGAAAAGCAGAAGATCAGGGCTGCAAGACCTGCCAGTGTTTGTTTATACGACATAATAACCTCATGGTTTGTTTTTCGCCTGTTATCGAAGTTTGATAACAAAGGCATAAGGAAGAGCACAAGATAATAGTCATTGAAAAAAAATTTTGCAAGACAGGAACAAAAACTGATGTATTTGCGCGTATAAGACACGTTTTTGAATCGATGGTCTTGAATCAGTGATCTTGAATCGATGATCTCTGGAGAGATGTCCACGTCTTTTCCCCAAAAAAAATATTTGTGGTCATACCTGGAATATGATGGTAAAGGTACCATCTTTTTATAGCCTTTTCATGATATGCATGACCTTGACGAGTGCAAGAAAGTGAATTATTAGTGTGAGCTACTGATATTTCCATCTTTTTTTGCGGGTTTTGTCGTATTTTTTGTAATCGTATGTTTTGTAAATATGGCTCGAAGATGTTAGTTTTGCACGTTGTGGTGCAAGAACACCTGAAAATATTGTGTTGCGAGGGTGGCGAAATTGGTAGACGCACCAGACTTAGGATCTGGCGCCTTGCGGTATGGGGGTTCGACTCCCCCCTCTCGCACCAGCCGTGTGCATGGAACCGAGGTTGATTCACGAAGGTTGGATTTTTTCCATGCAGTTTTTTTACTATCCCTGATGGATTAGGCAGATCAGGTATACTGTTAGAGTACCTCCACAGGTATCACGCACATTTGAATTATTATATCAATAAAAAGGATAAAAACAGATGGAAGTAATTGTTGAAGAGGTTGGCGCTCTTACAAAAAAGATGACAATCACTCTGCCTGAAGGCGATGTTCAGAAAAGACTGAAAGAGGCATATGATAAACTGCAGAAGGAATCGAAAATAAAAGGTTTCCGGCGGGGCAAGGTGCCCCGGTCTCTCATCGTCAAGAGCTATAAACCCCAAGTGGAGGGGGAGGTTGGTGAGAAACTGGTCCAGGACACATATTTTGAGGCAGTTGAAAAACAGAAAATAGATCCCGTCGTTCATCCGGAGATTTCCTCACCTGTCTTTAACGAAGATGGTTCTTTTACCTATATCGCTCAGGTTGATATCAAGCCGGCATTTGAACTCAACGGATATAAAGGTCTTGAGATCGAAAGACCTGATACGACAATCACCGGTGAAGAGATTGACCAGGAACTCCAGGCCATCCGGAAGAACATGGCCGCTCTTCGTTCAGTCGATGACCGGGCCATAGAAAAAGGGGATGTGGTCATCCTTGATTATCAGGGTTTTCATAATGACAATCCGATTAAACAGGTGCGGAATGAAAACTATTCCCTGGAGGTAGGCTCAGGGAAAATGGGACCGGAGTTCGAAGACAGACTTGTAGGTATGAAGAAAGGGGAAGAGGCTTCCCATGAGGTTGATTTTCCGGAAAAACACCCAAACCCTATCCTGGCTGGTAAAAAGGTCAACTTCCGCATTACGATCAAGGATATCCAAGAGCGCGTTTTAGCGGAGCTTGATGATGAATTTGCTCAAGACGTCGGCAAGGAGTTCATTACCCTGGAGGCATTGAAGACAACAATCCGGGAGCAGATTCAGAAGAAAAAAACCGAGAATGCCGACGGACAGCTTATCGACCGGATTATGCAGCAGCTGTTAAAGAACCATGAGTTTGAAGTGCCGAAACGTCTGGTCCGTTTTGAAGTGGAAGAGATGATTAAACAGACGGAGAAACAGTTTGAAAAATCCGGCCTGAGCCTTGAGGCCGCCGGCTTGAACAGACAGATGCTGGCCGAAAACAATGAACCCATGGCTATACAACGCGTGCGTGGCGATTTTATCCTGAAAAAAATAGCAGAAGTTGAGGACCTCAAGGTCAATGACGAGGATATGGACCGCGGGTTCAAGCGTATTGGCGACCAATACAATATGTCCGTTGCCAAGGTGAAAGAATTCTTTCAGCATCGCGATGATCTTCTTCCCTTCATGAATGAGTTGCTGAATGAAAAAGTGCTGCATTTTTTGAGAGATCAGGCCAAGATAATCGACCCGGTAGCTGCTCCGGTCGAAACAAAGAAGGAAGCGGAAGAAAATTGATTGGTTGGATTTCTCTTTCCGGAAAAGAACAATACCGTCCAGGCCTCCCGTAACATGATTTTGCTGGGTTGTCCGGAGGATACATCATTCGCGACTGCAGCAGGCTTACGGCTTACTGCAGTCGCGTTATTTTAAGGAGTCTACAATGAATCTTGTTCCGATGGTAGTTGAACAAAGTCCCCGGGGAGAGCGGGCCTACGATATCTATTCACGTCTCTTGAAAGAACGCATTATCTTTCTGGGTTCTCCCGTGGATGATGATGTGGCCAATGTCGTCATTGCCCAGCTCCTTTTTCTGGAGGCTGAAGATGCCGATAAGGATATCACCTTTTATATTAATTCTCCCGGTGGGGTGGTAACGGCGGGATTGGCGATTTACGATACCATGCAATATGTGAAAAACGATATTGCCACCCTCTGTATGGGACAGGCCGCCTCGATGGGAGCGCTGTTGCTGGCTGCCGGCGCACCGGAGAAACGCTATGCCCTGCCCAATGCCCGGATAATGATCCATCAGCCGACGGGAGGCTTTCACGGACAGGCCTCCGATGTGGATATCCATGCCAGAGAAATTCTGCGGATGCGGGAGGATTTAAATCAGATCCTTGCCACACATACAAAACAGACCATAAAAAAAATCAGGGTGGATACCGAACGCGATAATTTTATGAGTGCCTCGGAAGCTGTGAAATATGGTATAATAGACAAAGTGCTTGTAAAGCGTCAAGATCCGGAGCCAGCTGAGGAAAAGAAAAAATGAGTGATATTGAAAAGAAAGAACCTGATTGCAACTGTTCTTTTTGCGGCAAGAGTCAAGAGGAAGTCGGGAAGTTGATTGCCGGACCGGATGTCTTCATCTGTGATGAGTGCATCGAGTTGTGCAATGAGATAGTCCATGATGAGGGCGCGACCGCGGCGGAGAAGAAAGGCCCTAAGGCCTCTTCCCTGAAGCCCATGGATATAAAAGCCCATCTTGATGAATATGTGATAGGGCAGGAGTATGCCAAGAAGGTCCTCTCGGTTGCGGTCCATAACCACTATAAACGGATTGATGCCCCCGCCGATGACGGGGCGGTTGAGCTGCAGAAATCGAATATCATCCTGATCGGGCCGACCGGTTGCGGGAAGACGCTGATCGCCCAGACACTTGCCAGAATCCTGAATGTCCCTTTCTCCATGGCCGATGCAACCACCTTGACCGAGGCCGGATATGTCGGGGATGATGTGGAAAATATCCTGGTGAACCTTCTTCAGGCCTCCGATTATGATATTGAAAAGGCGGAGCG
>JAJYAX010000108.1 GCA_021779275.1 Deltaproteobacteria bacterium
TTCCGCCGGTCCCGGAGCTTCTTCACCGTCGAGCACCGGGCAGAGGCCCAGCTGGGCCTTCAGACAGTATCTGCAGGTCATCAGGACGACCTCCTGTTCGCCGCCGGCCAGGTCCCCGAAGGCGGTGAGGCCATGCCGGGCGAAAAAGGCCTTCGCCTGCCGGTTGGTGGGGGCAACCGGCCCGCCCTGATCCTCTCCCGGCCAGGGTACGCTGTTCGAGATACGCGTCTGCTGCGGGATCGTGTGCTGCTGCAGACGGACCTGCAGGTGGGCCTCGAAGGCCTTCCTGCGGATAGCATTGATCATCGATACGGGGAGATGGAGCATTTTTTCGATGTCCACGACCACCCGCTGCACCGAAAAAATGGTGCCGCCGCTCTTTCGGGCCTGCTGGCTCAGAATCTCCCGCATCATCTCCGGATTCCTGGCCTCTTCCTTTATAAGCGGGGTGCCGGTAAAGGAGCGGCAGCCGTCTTCATCCTCGATGGTAAAGGCAAGACCTCCGGGGATCTCGGAGAGGGTGACGGTTGCGGCTATCTTCCGGCAGTTCTCGCTCTTCTGCAGCTGCCGGAGAAAATCACTGTCCAGATTCCGGTAAACAATGGTTCCCGGCGCAACCCTCACCCGGTCCTTTGGAAAGACCCTTGCGCCCTCGACCCTGTTGACCCGCAGGCCGGCCAGGGTGTCATCGCTGTCGAAAAAACAGAGGCCGTCGCCATTGGCCAGCACCTGGATCGTATCGATCTCGAAAGAATCGGCATGGACCTTCCGAACGCGGCCGATCTCCCTGCCCCTGGATTTGGGGGTGTCAGGCGAACCCGGCCTGTTCCTCGGGGCGGTCAAAAAATAGTCCGTCCCGCCGCGGTTGAAGGTCCGGAACGGATCGGGGGTAAAGGCAAAGGTACATCGGCCCGACGAGGCCCGCCGCAGATGAACATCGGCCGCGATGATCCCGTCGAGTGCCATCCGGTAAAAGGCCGTCACATTCTTCACGTAGCTGATATCCTTCAGCCGACCCTCAATCTTAAGCGAGCTGATCCCGGCATCTATAAGCTGCCGGAGATGGCCTGAGAGGTCCAGGTCTTTCAGGGAGAGCAGATGGCTGTCCTTTTTCAGGATAGTGCCGGCGGCGTCCCTCAGGGTATAACGGTGCCGACAGAACTGGGCGCATTCCCCCCGGTTGGCGCTCCTGCCAGCCACCACCTCACTCATCTGGCAGCGGCCGCTATAGGAGACACAGAGAGCCCCGTGCACGAAGAACTCCAGAGGGACCGATGTCGCCGCCCGGATCCCGGCTATCTGGGCCAGGCTCAGCTCACGGGCCAGCACCACCTGGGCAAAGCCGGCCTCCTCCAGAAATCTGACCTTTTCACTTGTCCGGTTATCGCACTGGGTGCTGGCATGGAGCGGCAGAGGCGGCAGGTCGCATTCCAGCAGGCCCATATCCTGGATGATCAGGGCATCGACACCGGCCTCGAAGAGCTGCCAGGTGATCGCCACCGCCTCCTGCAGTTCATCGTCGTTCAGAAGGGTATTCAAGGCGACATAGACCCTGGCGTGGAACCGGTGGGCGTATTCGGTCAACTGCCGGATCTCGTCTATGCTATTGGCCGCAGCCGCCCTGGCGCCGAATCGGGGGGCGCCGATATAGACGGCGTCGGCGCCGTGATCGATGGCGGCGATGCCCGTGGCGCAATCCCTGGCCGGGGAGAGAAGCTCAATGGTGCGTGGGTGCATGGGTCGTTCCTCTCCTTCTGGTTGTCCGCCGACGGACGTATGTCCGTCTCTAAGTGATACTCACTATAGTCACGTACCTGCAAACATGCCACCAGCCGGTTTTCACCATTGACATCGTCGGCAGTCTCATTATTATTACCCGATTACTCAGAGGAAATGCACCTCTCTCCATCTCTTACCGGACATTGATTATGAAGAAAAAAATTTTCCTGACCCTCCTGGGATTAATCATCCTGGCGGGAGGGATTGCCGGCATCAAGGCCCTGCAGATCAAAAAGATGATAGACCAGGGAAAGAGCATGGTCTTTCCACCCGAGCCTGTGACCATCGCGGTCGCGCAGAAGAGTTCCTGGGAGTCGACCCTGAGCTCGGTGGGCAGCCTGGTTGCGGTGCAAGGGGTGACCGTGTCGGCGGAGATCGCCGGCAAGGTGGTCACGCTCTCCTTTGAACCGGGGGCCAGGATCAATGCCGGAGATCTGCTGGTCAAGGAGGATACCGCCACCGAGGAGGCCCAGCTGCGTTCCGCCGAGGCCCAGGTGGTGCTGGCCCAGAACAACTTTAACCGGATCAATCTGCTGCTGGCGCGGAATGCGATTTCCCGCTCGGAATTTGATACCGTCGACGCCCAGCTGAAGGCCAATAAGGCCCAGGCCGATGCGATCAGGACCGCCATTGCCAAGAAGACCATCCGGGCTCCCTTCTCCGGCCGTCTCGGTATCCGTCTTATCAACCTGGGTGAGATCCTGAAGGAGGGAACGCCCATCGTCTCCCTGCAGACCATGAATCCGATCTTTGCCAATTTCCAGCTGCCGCAGCATCAACTAGGCCGGATCAAGACCGGCTACCGGGTGCGGGTGACCTCGGACGCCCTGCCCGGCGAGGCCCTTGAAGGGAAGATAACGGCCATCAATCCCCAGGTGGACAGCGCCACCCGCAATATCTCAATCCAGGCAACCCTGGAAAACGACCAGGAGCACCTGCGGCCGGGCATGTTTGTCGATGTCCGGGTCGTGCTGCCCGCGGAAAACGAGGTGCTGGCCATTCCCGCCACCTCCGTCCTCTACGCCCCGTACAGTGATTCGGTCTTTATTGTTGAGACCAAAAAGGATGAAAAGACCGGCAAGGAGGAGAAGGTTGTCCGGCAGCAGTTTGTCCGGCTCGGGGAGAAACGGGGGGACTTCATCGCCGTGCTCTCCGGCCTGAAAGAGGGAGACACTGTCGTGACCACCGGAGTCTTTAAACTGCGGAACGGCCAGTCGGTGATCGTGGATAACCGGCTTGCCCCTGAATTCAAACTGGCCCCGAAACCGGCGGACAGCTGATCTGTCAGGCCCGCCGGCGGACTCCGTCAGAGCCACGGGCAAAGAAATCACCTTGAGGGTACCTACTTCATGAAATTTACAGATCTTTTTATCCGCCGGCCGGTCCTGGCGCTGGTGATCAACCTGGTGATCGTGATCGTCGGTATCCAGGCCATCAAGAACCTCAACGTCCGGCAATATCCCCGCAGCGACAATGCCGTGGTCTCCGTCACCACCGTCTATGTGGGGGCCGGCGCCGATCTGGTCAGGGGCTTTATCACCACGCCGCTGGAGCGGGCCATTGCCGCCGCCGACGGGATCGACTATATCGAATCGCAGAGCGCCCAGGGGCTCTCCACCATCAATGTCCGCCTGAAACTCAATTACGATCCGATCAAGGCCCTGGCCGAGATCAGCTCCAAGGTGGATCAGGTCCGGGGCGATCTCCCGCCCGAGGCCCAGGTGCCGGCGCTGAACGTGCAGTCGGCGGACAGCCAGTTTGCCTCGGCCTACTTGAGCTTTACGGCAAAAGATCTGCACCAGAATGAGGTCACCGACTATCTGGTCCGGGTGGTGCAGCCCCGGCTCTCGGCCCTGGAAGGCGTCCAGCGGGCCGATATCCTGGGCGGCAGGACCTTTGCCATGCGCATCTGGCTGAACCCGGAGCGGATGGCGGCCTACAATGTCAGTCCGGCCACGGTCCGGCAGGCCCTGGCCGCCAACAACTTCCTGGCCGCCGTCGGCCAGACCAAGGGATCGCTGATCCAGATCAACCTGACGGCCAATACCGATCTGCGCTCGGCGCGTGAATTCAAACAATTGGTGATCAAGGAAGAAAACGGCGCCCCAGTCCGCCTGGAGGATGTGGCCGAGGTGGTGCTCGGGGCCGAGGACTATGGCTCCGAGGTGCATTTCTCCGGGAAATCGGCGGTCTTTATGGGGATCTGGCCGTTGCCCAACGCCAACTCCATCGATGTCATCAAACGGGTGCGGACCGAGATGGCCTCCATCCAGAAACAGCTGCCCAGCGGCATGGAGGCCCGGATTGCCTATGACGCCACCGATTATATCACCAACGCCATCCATGAGGTCATCAAGACCCTGATGGACACCCTTCTCATCGTGGTGGTCATCATCTTTCTCTTTCTCGGTTCCTTCCGCTCCGTGCTGGTGCCGGTGGTGGCTATCCCGGTGTCGCTTATCGGCGGCATCTTTCTGATGCAGACCTTCGGCTTTACCATCAACCTGCTGACGCTGCTGGCCATCGTCCTCTCCGTCGGTCTTGTGGTGGACGACGCCATCGTTGTGGTGGAGAATGTGGAGAGGCACATGAGCGAGGGCCAGTCTCCCTTTGATGCGGCCATCACCAGCGCCCGGGAGCTGGTGGGGCCGATCATCGCCATGACCGTCACGCTGGCCGCGGTGTATCTGCCCATCGGTCTGCAGGGGGGGCTCACCGGTTCGCTCTTCCGGGAGTTCGCCTTCACCCTGGCGGGCGCCGTCACCATCTCGGGAGTAGTGGCCCTGACCCTGTCGCCGATGATGTCGGCCAAGATCCTAAAGCCGGGGATGGAGGAACAGGGCCTTGCCGGCAGGATCTCCAGGGACTTCAAACGCCTGCGCAACTTTTACGGACGCCTGCTGGATGGCACCCTGAACGCCCGCCCCGCCGTCTATATGGTCTGGGTCATCCTTGTCCTGCTGATCTATCCGATGTTCACCATGTCGGCACGGGAGCTGGCGCCCGCCGAGGATCAGGGGGTCATCTTCGGCATCCTCGATGCGGCGGCCAATTCCACCCTGGACCAGAACAGCCTGTATGCGGCGGCGGCCAATGACGCCTTTATGAGTATCCCGGAGACCGAATTCACCTTTCAGATCACCTTTCCCTCTTCGGGTTTCGGCGGTATGGTGCTCAAGCCCTGGGATCAACGAAAACGGTCTGTTTTTCAGATCATGCCCGAGGTCCAGCAGAAACTGCATGCCATCCCCGGCATCCGGATGTTCCCGGTCCTCCCCCCCGCCCTGCCCGGCGGCGGCCAGTTTCCGGTGGAGTTTGTCATTGCCTCAACCGCCGACGAGGGCGAGATCCTGCAGTTCGCCCAGCAGCTCCAGTTGAAGGCTATGCAGAGCAAGATGTTCGCCTTCCCTCCCCTTATTGATGTGAAGATGGATCAGCCCCAGTCCGAGATTGCAATCGACCGTGACAAGGTGGCCGACCTGGGGCTGAATCTCCAGCAGGTGGGTTCCGATATCGGGACCATGCTGGGAGGAAATTTTGTCAACCGCTTCAATATTGCAGGCCGCAGCTATAAGGTTATCCCGCAGGTCCAGCGGATTGACCGGCTGAACCCGGACCAGCTGGCGAATATCTATGTCACCGGACCCGGCGGCGGACTCGTGCAGCTCTCGACGGTCGCCACCATCAAAAACTCCACCGGCGCCCGCTCTCTGAACCGGTTTCAGCAGCTGAACGCGGTAAAGATCAGCGGGGTGGCCGTGCGCCCCCTGGATGAGGCCCTGCGTTTCCTGGAAACGGAGGCGACACAGATCCTGCCGAAAGGCTATGTCCTCGATTACACCGGTGAATCCCGCCAGCTGCGCACCGAAGGCAACAAGTTTCTGCCGGCCTTTGGCCTGGCGGTTATCCTGATCTTTATGGTGCTTGCGGCCCAGTTCAACAGCTTCCGGGATCCCTTTGTCATCCTGGCAGGCTCCGTCCCGCTGGCCATGTTCGGGGCCTTGATCTTCACCTTCCTGAAGATGCCCGACCCCAGCGTCTCCTTCTGGACCCACGGCTGGACCACGACCATGAATATCTACTCACAGGTCGGGCTGGTCACCCTGGTGGGTCTGGTCTCGAAAAATGGTATCCTGATCGTCGAATTCGCCAACAAACTTCAAAAGAAGGGGCTTTCCAAGCGTGAGGCCATCCATGAAGCGGCCATGACCCGTCTCCGTCCGG
>JAJYAX010000109.1 GCA_021779275.1 Deltaproteobacteria bacterium
TCGACGCGCCCGCATAGCCGACCTCGCTGTAGATCTTCAGTCCCGCTGCGATCAGTTTGTTCCTGGCGGCGCAACCGCGCTCATGCCTGGCGACGGCCGGGGCCGGTGATTCTGCTGGCATCCTTCCTCCTCTCAGGGGTGTGACAGGCCCTGTGTATGAGGCCTGTGGGGTCCTGGGAAGCGACAATATAAGTCAATCGATTGACTAAATCAAGAGCAGAGATGGCTCCCGAGAAACCGCTGCAGGTGAGGAAGGGCTAGTATTTGCCGCCAAAGGCAAAGGGATTATAGCCGTCCGCCACCATGATAGTCCAGGCGGTGGCGCAGGTGCTGGGGATCGGGTTGGCATACCAGCCGAAGGGGATCAAATACCGTTTGCTGGCGTAGATGGAGGGGCGGGCCGGCCCGGGGGGCAGCAGGCGCGGATAATCCGGCGGCCGACCGGGGAAATCGGCGGTCGCATAGGTATCGACGCGCATCTTCTCCAGGCCCGCCAGCATCGATTGCTCATCGAGGTTAAGTGTTGCAAGATACCCCCGCGCCTCCCTGTACTGTGGGGAGGCAGCTGGAATTGTTTGATAATAGGCAATCATGCTCCTCAGCATGGTGATGGCCCCCGCCGTCCATTCGGTGGAGAGGATGCCCTGCCGGTAATTGCCGACGGCATCGACGCCGTTGCCGTCCTGATCCGAGAAGCCCACGCCCCAGAGCGATTTGCCGACGCCATAGCCGCCCCATTGCTTGATCTGCCGCCAATTTCGATAGGCGGCGCCCGGGCCGAACCAGGCGTCTATCCGCCCGGGTCCGAGGGCGGTAATGCCCCAGGTGTTGACATCCACAGCCTTAACCTCCAGATTGGGCAGCCAGGCCACGGCGCTGCCCGGATCGTCGGCCCGGCCCCCCTGGACAAAGCCGCCATCGTGCCAGGCCTCGTTCTTGAAGAAGGAGAGGAGGCCCGAGGTGGAGCGGGTGTTACTGATTACGCCGCCGTTGATCATCGCATCGCCGAGCTGCAGCGCCCCGGTGATGGCCTCTCTGTCCTTTGCGCCTAAATTTTTCTCCTGCCGGAGGATCGCCCGCAGGGTGGCGTCCAGAATCCTGAGGCCTGCATACAGGGAAAGATTGTTTTCCACCGCCACCTCGTAGGGATCGACCAACCGGTCCCCCCGGTTCATGACCGTGCCGGCCGGGGCATAATACACGGCGCCTGACGGCGATTGCATGGCCGCGAAGGTCGGCAGGAGATCCAGGGCATTCTGCACGGCGGGATCGGCAAGGGGAACAGAGGCCGATTTCAGGCCGATAACATAATGGATATAGGCGGCCTGCAGCGGACCCAGCAGAAAGGCCCAGGCATTTTCGCCGGTCACCGGCTTCCAGTCGGTCCAGGTGACCGTGCCGAGTTGATAGTCGGGATTCTGCAGCGGCAAGCCGCTGGTCTTGACCTGATCGGCGTAGGGGCTGCCGATAAAGGGATCGGATGCCAGCCATTTTCGCGGCAGCATGCGAAAGGTGTAGGCGCGACGGGGGTCGGTGACGGTCAGGTTGTTATAAACAAAGACCTTGCCGGCGGTCATGGCGCGGTTTTCGCCGGCCTGCGCATGAACGGAGTTCCCGTTGTACCCCTCTTTGAGCAGAACATTCTGGTTGCTGACCAGGGCGTAGGCATCCTGCCTATCGGGCAGGGAAAATCCATTGAGGACCTGGCCCAGCATCACGGCAATCTGCCAGGTCGCGGCATCATAGATGTTGGCGCCGTTATGGATGTTGACCCGTTCGGTCTGCAGTTCGCCAGCAGGCGTTTTTTCCGGCGTCAGCGTAAAAGTGCGCGGATCATAGCTATCGGTAACCGGACAGGTGTTCCCCGGCAGGCTGCACACATAGGCGCCCCAGTATTCGGCGCTGTCCGCGAAACTGAGCGGCAGCCGCCGGCCCTGGAGTTTTCCGGCGGTGGCCCGGTAGAGGATGCCGCCCGCCGCGCCGCGGTCGCTGACCAGAAAGCGATAGCTGGACTCCAGGTCGGAGGCGGGTGATCGGGCCTGCGCCAGGGGGCTTACCGCCAGAACCTGCAGCAGGAGAACGAGGACAGCCAGTATCCCCTTGCCACGGCCTTTATATATAAGCAGATGATGAAAGCACATGGACGCAACACCCTCGGATGCAATAAAGCAGCATAATCCTGTTTAGTAGAGTCCGGACTTGATCTGAAAATTCCCTGCTTTTTGCAGGATCCCGGCAAATCAAGTCTGGGCAGTGACCGTTGAAAGGAAGGGGTGCTCGACGATCAGACCTTAAAGCTTCCAACAATATTTTTGAGTTCGACGGCCATGTGTTGCAGATCTTCGGAACTGGCCTGGACCTGTCGGCTGCTCTTGGAAATCCCCGCCGCAGCAAGATTGACTCTGGCAATATCTTGTGTAATATCAGCGGAAACTGTTGAGCACTGACTCACATTTTCATTGACTTCCTGAATACCCTGGCTGGTCTGTGAAATATTGTTGGCTATCTCCTGGGTTGCAGCGGTCTGTTCCTCAACCGCTGTTGCGATCGTAGAGACAATATCATTGATGTCGCTGATAACCGAAGAGATTTGACCGATCTCTTCCCCTGTTGTCGTGGTAGTCCTTTGAACATCATCAATGAGGGTTTTGATATCAAGCGTTGCCGCGGCGGTCTGCTTGGCAAGTTCTTTAATCTCATTGGCGACGACAGCAAAACCTTTTCCCGCTTCTCCTGCCCTGGCGGCCTCGATAGTCGCATTAAGCGCCAGAAGATTGGTCTGTTCCGATATCTCCGTAATGGCCTCCGTCACCTTACCAATTTTATCCGCCGCCTCCCCAAGCTCACCCATTTTGCTTGAGGTATTGTGCGCCTGATGTACCGCCTCACTTGAAATGCTTCGGGCTCTTTCTGCATTTTCAGCAATTTCCTTGATGGTGGCGCTCATTTCTTCCGCGGCCGAGGCAACCATGTTTGCGTTTGTTGAAGATTGCTCCATTGCGGCGGCAATATTATTCAGATTAGCGCTCATATTCTCCGAAGAGGTCTCCACATGGGAGGCCATTTGCGAGGTATCCTCCGCCCCTGCGGAGAGTTCATTGGCTGTCGATGACAGCTGGTTGGATGAGGCGTCGACCAGGCCTGAGCTTTCCACAATCTGCTTGACAATTCCTTGCAATTTTCCGATGAAGGTGTTGAACCAGAAGCCGAGTTCACCAACTTCATCTTTTGATTTGGCGTCAAGCCGCATCGTCAGGTCACCTTCACCTTCGGCAATATCTTTCAGGCTTGCGACAGCGTTGCGGATTGGCCTGACGATGGTGTTTGCAACAAAGACCCAGACCAGACCTGTCAGAACAAGAGCCGCAAGCCCTACCGATGCAATAATTCTATTGCTGTGGTTGCCGATATCCTCAAGCATGCTGGCTACTTTGGTAAATTCGTTCTGATTGGCCTCGGCTGCGATAATCCAGTCCCAAGGCTGAAAGTAAACAAACCGGACATCTCGTACGGTAGTCGCTGCTCCCTGCTGCAGGGAAAAATGCTGCTGACCGATTTCGCGGGGGCTGAGTTTTTTCGCCATGGCAATCCGTTCTTCTATATAGGCTTTACCAGCTGAATCCGTCTCCTTGAGAACATCCTCGCCATCCTTTTTATCGCCGTGGCCAATGACGTATTTCCCCGAGCTGTCAAGCACCGTGACAAAGCCCTTGTCGCCAATTTTCATTTCAACAATCGCCTTGCGAAGACTTTTCACGTTTTCCTGAGGTATTCCGACATAGAGAACTCCCACAATGTTTTTTGAATCATCAAAAATCGGCTCATACGCGGTGATGTACCACTGGTTCACGACAAATGCCCGGCCGGTGAAGGTCTGCCCCTTAAGTATTGTTGATATAACAGGGTTTACTGAGCCATCGGGATTGCTGCTGGGAATAAAAGTGCCGATGGCGCGGTTACCGTCAGGCTTCATGACAGTAGTGGAGACACGCAACATGTCTCCATTTTGATTCATTTTTTGGAAAATAGTACAGGTTACGTCAAGCAGACTTGCCACGGGATCGACAATCAATGCCTTTTGGGCTGGGGATGAAATCTGACCTAACCATTCATGACCGATCATCATTTTAGGGAGATCAACCATAGCGCCGGCCTTTGTGTATTGATTGACAGCCGACCATTGGACGGTTTCGGGGGCAAGCGAGATCCCCCCCCCTTTTTTCACCAGGTCGCGGGCCACGTTGAGTGCGGCATTGATGTTCTTCTGGGTTACCTCCTGATGCGATTCCGCCAGAGTATAGATGTTATCCACAATATGATCCAAGTCGGCATAGGCGAGTTTGAGACTCTCCCGCTCGCCTACCTGGAAAACCTTCCTGTTCTGGTTAAAAACCGTTGTCATTATTGCTATAAGGGGAATGAGCGTTACAAGCACGCCAATTACCAAGAGCTTGGTCCGGATCTTGATGTTCGATAGCTGTTTCACAATCTCGCCTCTTGTGCTCAGGTAAAATATCACGTGAGCGTCATCGTTTGGTTACATTTACTCTTGCGGAAATCCGCCGCACATATAAAAATTCATAACCATACGCACTGTTTTGCATTATGCCAGCATACTTTTGCCGGCACACATAACAAACCTGACCGCCCTCCAAGATTGTCGTGATATTTCTTATTGTTCCAAGCCTGTCGATAGATGTTATAGTTACCGGCTCAAAAATAATACCTCAATCCCAAGTTAGGACAGGACGCGGGCCAATGCCGCCTTCAAGTCCGATAACTGGTAGGGTTTATGTAAAAAAGCCTGGGGAGGCCTTGGGTGGTCGCCCTGCATGACCTGGGCCTCACTATAACCGCTGGCAAAGATTACCGGAACACCCGGCTTGATTGCACGCAGAGCCGCCAAGGTCTCCCATCCGTCCATGCGCGGCATGCTCAGATCGCAGAGAACCGCATTGATGCTGCCCTGGTTCTGCCGGAAGAGAGCAACCGCCTCGACGCCGTCCCCGGCCTCGATCACCCGGTAGCCGATCCGCCGGAGCATGATCGCAGCCATTTTGCGCACCATATCCTCATCATCAACCAGTAAGACCAGAGCGCCCGGCTGCATTTCCGGAGGCTTGACCGGCGCACATGGCCCAGGCGGCACCCGCTCGGAGGACAAGGGGAAGAAGACCTTGAAAATACTGCCCTGTCCCCGGCTGGTCTCCACGGTAATCAGCCCGTGATGCGACCGGACAATTCCCAGGACCACCGGCCGCCCCAGACCCCGGCCGGTAAACTTGGTCGAGAAAAACGGGTCGAATATCTGATCAATTTCCCGCTCCGTAATCCCTGAACCGCTGTCCCGTACCTCTATGCAGGCAAAGACGTCATGGTGCGGCCGCCAGTCGATGGGGGATCGATGCGCGACAGGGATGTCCGCCAGGGAAACCGTTTTTATCGTCAGGTGGATGGTGCCTTGAGCATCTCCAACGGATTCAAAGGCATTGGTCACCAGATTCTTGAGCACCTGTTGGATCTGACCGGCATCGGCCTTGATGGTTGGTCCGGGAGTCGGCGCGTCAGTCTCCAGGACGACATCCTTGCCCATGCCAAGCCTCAGTATGGGTAGGATACTCAGGCAGAGACAGGAGAGATCCAGCGGCTCACGCCTGCCGACCAATTGTCCGAGGTAGGTCAACATCAGGCCGCTTATCTCGGCCGCACGATGCGAGGCCTTCAAGGCCTGATGCAGGAGCTCCACCGGTGCTTCGGGAGCGAGGTCCATGAGAGCCAACTCAAGATTTCCGATCACCGCTCCGAGCATGTTATTGAAATGATGCGCGATAGCCCCGGCCATACGGTTAAGGCTCTCAATCTTTTGCAGGTGTTGCTGCTGCCGTTCCCATTTTCGTTGCACCTCTTCCAGCCGCTTTCGTTCCGCCAGTTCATTATGGACGGCCTGATAGAGCCTGGAGTTCTCCAGGGCAGCCGAGATCTGCTCC